>JANOCN010000742.1:0-3049 GCA_031412185.1 Betaproteobacteria bacterium
GCCGCAGCGGCCGAGCCGGGAGTGGCAGCAGCAGTTGGCGCACTGGCTGCTGCAGCGGGCACCACCGTTGCGCTCACGACGGTTGATGCCACCGGCCGGGTGACGGCCGCCACGGTTACCGCAGGAGGCACAACACGCAACACCTGCCCAACCTCAATCAGGTTGGGGTTGTCAAGATTGTTCCAGCGTGCCACATCGCGCCAGTTTTGTCCGGTATCGAGCCCGATTCGGATCAAGGTATCGCCCGGTTTGACGGTGTAGTACCCCGGTGCACCCGCGTTTTCCGAGCCTGGCAGCGGCCGCGTAGCGGAGGGTCCAAGGTCGACCGCCACCGGGACTGGCGCGCCCACTGCGGTGCCTCTGTCTTCGACCGGAGCCCGGCCGGACCTCTGGGTACTGCACGCCGAAAGGAGCATCGCCGCACCAACCAGGGCCAGAGCCAAAAAGGCACTACGTCCAGACAAAGCCATCATTCGAACTCCCTTCACGCAACGCCTGATTTTAAGGGGACAAATCGAACCGCCTCGAAAACAGCGTGGCGCAGCCCGTCAGCCGTTTTATCCACCACCAGCAAAGCCTGCTGCGCGCCTGCACCGGTGGTCGCCGAAACCGGTGCCACGAGGCGCCCGCCCATGGCAAGCTGATCGGTCCACGCCAGCGGAACCGTGGCACCGCCAGCGGCGGCGGCAATGATGCCGGCATACGGCGCTCCCTTGGCAAAGCCGGCCATGCCATCACCGAACAGCAGATGAACGTTGGCCAACCGCAGATGGCGCAGGTTGTCCCGCGCTTTTTCATGCAGACCGCGCAGGCGCTCTATGGAGTAAACCTCATCCGCGAGCAAGCTCAGGACCGCCGCCTGGTAACCACAACCGGTACCAATTTCCAGCACTCGGCCCAATTTGCCCGCACGTCCGTTGCGCAGCAGTTCGAGCATCCGGAATACTACGCCGGGCTTGGAAATGGTCTGCCCCAATCCGATCGGTAAAC
Source organism: Betaproteobacteria bacterium (assembly GCA_031412185.1). Classification (GTDB taxonomy): domain Bacteria; phylum Pseudomonadota; class Gammaproteobacteria; order Burkholderiales; family Burkholderiaceae_C; genus CAISIP01. The sequence goes on from JANOCN010000742.1 coordinate 991, forward strand.
TGGTGTCTTCGTAGGCCTGCGCGCGCAGCGCACTGTCGACGAACCGGTGCCGCTCAACCGATCCCATGGCGCGCAAGACGTGGGAGTCTGACAGGCCCTGGCTGGCGAGCAAACTCACCATCTTGCCCCGAACTGCCACCGATGCCAGGGCGTGTGATCTCAACGACGGGTCGTGCTGGGTCGGCTCAATGGCAGCTGCAGTCACTGCACTTGCCGCTACCTGCACCGGTTTTCCTGCATAGGTCGTCCTGGCACCCGCAAACGTGGCCGCTGATCGGCCTGGAAGGACGGGGCTGGCCAGACGCGCAGGGAAAGACGGTCGTTGTTTCATGGGTGCCCGGCGGGCACAAGACGGCCGATGCTCGCTGCCGTTTGGGCCCAGTAGCTCAAATACTCGTGGTCGGTGAGATCGGTCTTGAGCGGCGTCATCGAGACATGGCCTTGCAAGGTGGCATGGAAATCGGTACCGTCCGCGTCGTCCTTGACCGCGCCCGCACCCCCAATCCAGTACATCGTGTCACCGCGCGGGCTCACCTGGGTGATGACGGTTTCAGCCACATGGCGCCGTCCGAGGCGACATACCTTCATGGACTTGATCTGATCCACCGGGAGATTGGGAATATTCACATTGAGCAGCCAGGCGCTGGCCCCGACCAGTTGCTGTCGTGACATCTGCAAAACCAGTTCCCGGGCTTTGGCTGCTGCCGCGTCCAGGTGGCCCCAACCCTTCTCCACCTGGGAGAAAGCAATCGCCGGAACGCCGAAAAGATAACCTTCCATCGCCGCTCCCACGGTGCCGGAGTAGATCGTGTCATCGCCCATATTGGCACCGTTGTTGATGCCCGACACCACCAAATCGGGCCGGTAACCAAGCAGCCCCGTCAAGGCAATATGTACACAGTCGGCAGGTGTGCCATTGATGTAGCGAAAACCGTTTGCAGCGCGCGTTACGTACAGCGGCGAGTGCAGGGTCAGCGCATTCGACTTGGCACTGTTATTGAGCTCAGGTGCTACCACTTCAACGTCTGCGACATCTTTGAGAGCTTCGTACAACGCCACAATGCCCGGGGCCTGGTAACCGTCGTCGTTGGATATTAGGATTTTCATGGGTACAGACTGTTGCATTTGATTGTAAGTGGCGGGTCAAGCGACAGGTCACGGATGGGACATTTTTTGAGCCTCCCACGCCCTTATCATCTGCACAGACTGAATGGAGATAACCAATGCATGCTTGGCTTTGTGAAAACCCTGTGGGCGTAGACGCTTTGAGCTGGAAGGAAATTACGACGCCGCACCCGAAGGTCGGCGAGGTGCTGGTCGAAATCAAGGCAGCCAGTCTGAACTTTCCAGACTTGCTGATAGTGCAGAACAAATACCAGATAAAGCCTGCGCTGCCTTTTGTGCCAGGCTCTGAATTTGCCGGTATCGTCCAGGCGGTAGGCGAAGGTGTGCGCCACTTGCAGCCCGGGCAACATGTGGCCTGCCTGTCGGGAACCGGCGGATTCGGCACGCACACGATAGCCAACGCAAAACTGTGCATGCCGCTTCCAAAAGGCTTCACGTTCGTGGACGCTGCGGCCTTCATCATGACTTATGCCACTTCGCACCATGCCTTGCTGGACCGGGCGCGGCTGCAGGTTGGCGAGACAGTGCTGGTGCTAGGTGCCGCAGGGGGCGTGGGCACAGCTGCCATACAGATTGCCAAGGCGGTCGGTGCACGGGTGATTGCGGCGGTCTCGACAGACGAAAAATGCGCTCTTTGCACTTCACTTGGGGCAGACGCCACCATCAACTACACGCGCGAAAACCTGCGTGAGGCCATCAAGACACTGACCAACGGCAATGGTCCGGACGTTATCTACGATCCGGTGGGTGGTGAATTGGCTGAGCCGGCGTTCCGCTCGATTGCCTGGCGCGGGCGTTACCTGGTGGTTGGTTTCGCGGCCGGGCCCATTCCCTCGTTACCCTTGAATCTGGCGCTGCTCAAGGGCGCATCGGTGGTGGGGGTCTTCTGGGGTGACTTCGCGCGCCGCGAACCCAAGGCCAACGCCGAGATGAT
>JANOCN010000743.1:0-3584 GCA_031412185.1 Betaproteobacteria bacterium
ACAACACCGAAACCATCAAGGGCATGCTCGACGGTTATGTAGAGAACCTGCATTTCGACGAGGCCTGGCTGCCGCACGCCGCGTTCCACCCGTTTTATGGCACCTACCATGCGATGGGCAAGAAGCGGCCGCGCCCCAAGAAGGCGGTGGTGTATGCAACGCAGTCGATCCACAAGCTGCTGGCAGGCATCAGCCAGGCCAGCCACGTGCTGGTGCAGGATGCGCAGCAAATCAAGCTCGACCGCCACCTGTTCAACGAAGCCTACCTGATGCACACCAGCACCAGCCCCCAGTACAGCATCATCGCCAGTTGCGATGTAGCGGCGGCCATGATGGAGCCACCCGGCGGCACCGCGCTGGTTGAGGAGAGCATTGCCGAAGCCCTCGACTTCCGGCGCGCGATGCGCAAGATTGACGACGAATATGGCGACGACTGGTGGTTCAAGGTGTGGGGTCCCGACAAGCTGGTTGATGAGGGCATAGGACGGTCTGACGACTGGATCATCAAAGGCGAATCGCGCAATGCCAAGGCCGGTGTGAACTGGCACGGCTTTGGCAAGATGGCCACTGGCTTCAACATGCTGGACCCTATCAAATCAACCATCGTTACCCCGGGCATGGATTTGAATGGCAAGTTCGCCAAGACCGGTATCCCCGCCAGTATCGTGACCAAGTTTCTGGCCGAACATGGCGTGGTGGTCGAGAAGACCGGCTTGTACAGCTTTTTCATCATGTTCACGATTGGTATTACCAAGGGGCGCTGGAACACCTTGCTCACCGCACTGCATCAGTTCAAGGACGACTACGCCAAGAACCAGCCGATGTGGCGCATCCTGCCGGAGTTTTGCCAGCAATACCCCAAATACGAGAAGATGGGCCTGGCCGACCTGTGCCAGTTTGTGCACCAGTTGTATGCGCGTTATGACATCGCGCGCCTGACCACCGAGATGTACCTGTCAGACCTGACGCCTGCCATGAAACCGAGCGACGCCTACGCGCACATTGCGCACCGCAAGACCGAGCGGGTCGAGATCGACCAGCTCGAAGGGCGGATCACTACATCGCTGGTGACACCGTATCCACCCGGCATTCCACTGCTTATTCCCGGTGAAGTGTTCAATAAGAAGATCGTCGATTACCTGAAGTTCTCTCGCGAGTTCAATGCACTGTGCCCCGGCTTCGAGACCGACATCCATGGCCTGGTGGAAATCCAGAGTGACGACGGCAAAGTGCGCTATTACGCCGATTGTGTGGCGCAGCAACCCGCCAAAGCGTCAGCCAAGGTGCCTGTGGTGAAAGGCAAACTGGTCCAGGTTGGCAACAGTGGGCCGTTCGGCCGTACCTTGTAGGCAGACGCGTTGTATTGCGCGTTCAGCCCGCGTCGGCGGCTGCAATGCCACCGACAACGTTGCTGAAGCCGCCATCCACATAGGTGATCTCGGCGCTGACGCCGGCAGCGAGATCGCTGAGCAGGAACGCGGCAACATTGCCCACGTCGTCTATCGTCACATTGCGCCGGATCGGTGACACCTCAGCCACGACCGACAAGATCTTGCCAAAGCCCTTGATGCCGCTGGCGGCAAGCGTCTTGATCGGTCCAGCACTGATGCCGTTCACGCGTATGCCCTTGGGACCGAGCGACTCGGCAAGGTAGCGCACGGACGCTTCGAGCGACGCTTTTGCCAGCCCCATGGTGTTGTAGTTGGGCACGGTACGGATCGAGCCGAGATAGGTCAAGGTCAGCAGCGCGGCTTTGTCGTTGAGGTAGGGCAGGGCAGCCTTGGCCATGGCCGGAAAGCTGTAGGCGCTGATGTCGTGTGCAATGCGGAATGCTTCGCGCGACAGGCCGTCCAGGAAGTCGCCCGCAACCGCCTCGCGCGGCGCGAAACCAATGGCATGTACAAACCCGTCAAGCTTGGGCCAGGTTTGCGCTAAGTCGGAAAACAGCTTGGTGATCTGGGCGTCGTCGCCAACGTCGCAGTCAAAAATCAGCTTGGAGTCAAAACTTGCGGCGAATTCGGTGATGCGATCCTTGAAACGATCACCCACGTAGCTGAACGCCAGTTCAGCCCCTTGCGCATGGCATGCTCGGGCGATACCGTAGGCGATCGAGCGGTTGCTCAGCACCCCCGTAATTAACAACTTTTTGCCAGTGAGAAAGCCCATATTCGTGTCTCCGGAGAAAATCCTGCAGAATTGTCGCATGCGCAGTTTGCTGCTATTGCTGATGTTGGTCGCCACCGGCCCGGGTTGGGCGGCGCATGGGTATGCCTTGTGGGGCGACCTGAAGTACCCGGCCAACTTCGAGCATTTCGACTATGTCAATCTGGCTGCCCCACAGCGCGGCGAGCTGCGGCTGGTGAGCAACCAGCGGGTATCGACCTTTGACAAATACAACCCGTTCACCATCAAGGGCAGTGCGCCTGCCTATCTGTCTGGTGTCATGTTTGATTCGTTGCTTACTGGCTCGCTGGACGAGATTGGCTCGGGCTACGGGCTGCTGGCCAGCGATGTGGCGGTGGCGGCCGATGGGCTGTCGGTTACTTTCCAGTTGCGCCCACAGGCACGTTTCCACAACGGTGACCCGGTGCTGGCAGCAGACGTCAAGCACAGCTTCGATACCCTCATGGGGCCCTACACCTCACCGGCCTACAAGAACATCCTGGAGGACGTGGCAGGCCTGGATGTGGTCGATGAGCGGACTGTGCGTTACCGCTTCAAGAAGCCGAACCGCGAGCTGCCGCTGACGGTCGGGGGCTTGCCCGTGTTCAGCCGCAAATGGGGTATGGAGAACGGCAAGCAGAAGCGCTTCGACCAGGTGGTGATGGACATACCGATAGGCAGTGGGCGCTACAAGATCGGGCCGGTGGTGTTCGGCAAGGACATCACCTACGTGCGTGACCCGTCGTATTGGGCCAGAGACCTGAATGTGAAGCGGGGCACCGGAAACTTCGAGCGTATCGTGGTCAAGATTTACAAGGACAACACGGCCCGGCTAGAAGCGTTCAAGGCCGGTGAATACGACCTGATGCAGGTGTTCTCGGCCGGCGACTGGGCACGCAGGGTGAGTGGTAAACGCTTTGATAGCGGAGAACTCGTCAAGGGCGAATTCAAACACCGCCTGCCGTCGGGTTTTCAGAGTTATGTGCTCAACGTGCGGGTTGACAAGCTCAAGGACGTGCGGGTACGGGAGGCACTCGGCTTGGCGATGGACTACGAGTGGATGAACCGTCAGATGTTCTACAACGCCTACCAGCGCGTCAACGGCTTGTTCGGCAATACCGATTGCCAGACCCAGGGCGTGCCGACTCCTGAAGAACTGGCCTTGATGGAGCCCTGGCGCAAGGACATACCTGCTGCGGCCTTCGGGCCGATGACGGTGCCGCCGCGCACCGACGGAACATCGTCGCTGCGTACCAACCTGCGCCGTGCGCAGGCGCTGCTCAAGGACGCCGGTTGGGAGGTGCGTGACGGGGCACTGCGCAATGCCAAAGGCCAGGCGATGGTGCTCGAGTATCTGGACAGCCGCGACGGCGGCGAACGCACTCTGGCGCCCTGGATCCGCAACCTGGAGAAGCTTGGTA
>JANOCN010000744.1:0-2028 GCA_031412185.1 Betaproteobacteria bacterium
GATGGCCTGACCGGATCGCTGAAAAGTTTCGCCCGCTTAAAGCTCGCACCCAAGAAAGGAAGTTATGGCAACGATTCATGTGGACGTAGTCAGTGCTGAAGAATCCATCTTCTCTGGCGAAGCCAGGTTTGTCGCTTTGCCAGGCGAGTTGGGCGAGCTCGGCATCTACCCGCGCCACACACCGCTGATTACCCGCATCAAGGCGGGTTCGGTGCGTATCGAGATGGCCGACGGCTCGGAAGAATTTGTGTTTGTGGCAGGCGGCATCCTGGAAGTCCAGCCGCATACTGTTACGGTCTTGTCCGACACCGCAGTACGCGGCAAAGACCTGGACGACGAGAAGGCGAACGCCGCCAAACAGGCGGCAGAAGAAGCATTGAAGAACGCCAAAGGCGAACTTGATATTGCCAAGGCGCAGTCCGAACTGGCGGTGATGGCGGCCCAGATCAGCGCCTTGCGCAAGTTCCGCCAGAAGCGCTGATCAACAAACTGCGGGCGGTACCGTGCGCCAGCGGCAAGATGGCTGTCGGCGGGCAGGCCGTCGGGTGCCAAAGCCAGCGCAGCGCTATGCCAGGTCAGGCGCGTCCGGCAACTCGTTCGGGTTCTTGCTGCCTGGCTGCAACGGGAAATACTGCACCAGCGGCGCAGACACTTCTTCCAGCGCCTGCGTCAAGCCCTCTTCAAATCGCCCGGCCGCGAAAGCACTGCCCATGCGACCCACCATCGCATGCCAGTCGGCCTGGCTGACCACCGCGTTCAGGCCCCGATCGGCCACCAGCTCGATGTTGTGTTCGGCCAACAGCAGGTAAATCAATACCCCATTGTTGTGCTGTGTGTCCCATACCCGCAGTCGGCCAAACAGCATCACCGCGCGTTCGTGCGCCAGCGTCTGCATGTCGGTGTTGTTCCACAGATGCCGCCAGAGATAACTCGTGGGCAGACCGGCCTCTACATAAATGCGGATCTCGCCGTTGTGGCGCTTTTCGCTGGCGGCAACCCGACGTGCCAGGCGCTCCAGCATGTCGGGGGCAATCACACGGCGCGTGTCGGACTCATCCATCCAGCGCTGCTTGAAGGTGGTTAGCAGGCGTTGCCACATAAACTTCCCTTTACCAGCTACCGGAGGCACCACCGCCCCCAAAGTCGCCACCACCGCCGGAGCTGAAACCACCGCCCCCGCTGCTGCCTCCACCACCCCAGCCACCGATCGAACCCGTACCGACACCCGCCGCGAAGCCACCAGCGCCGCCGCGGCCGGACCGCCCACGCCCTAGCGTTGGCCCGGCAAACCCGCTGACGACCGCGTAAATGAGCGCCACCAGCCCGGCGAGCCCGGCAATCAGAATACTCGCCGAGAAGAACCACGCCATGGCACCAACACCTGCGCCGGTGGCAACTGCGCCCAGCTTGCGACCCAGCGCGCTGCGTGCCACCGCGGCACCAATGGGCAACGCAAACAGCATAAAGATCAGTAAATCTGTCCATTCAAACCCAGCGCTGGCCGAGCCTTTGGCGGCACCCGCCTGCGCAGGCGCGGGCAGGGCTTCACCGGAAATCAGCGCAGAGAGTTGGTCCACGCCGGCATTCAACCCGCCGACATAATCGCCACGCTTGAACGCTGGGGTAATGGCCTGGTCGATCACGCGCCGGGCGGCCAGGTCAGGGATGGCACCTTCCAGCGTTTTGGCGACCTCGATGCGCACCTGGCGGTCGCCTTTGGCGACAATGAGTAAGACGCCGTCGCCTACCTCGCGCCGCCCTAGCTTCCAGTCGTTGGCAACCCGGTTGGCGAAACTGGCAATGTCTTCCGGCTGCGTGCTTGGCACCAGCAGCAGCACCAGTTGGCTGCCTTTGCGCTGCTCCAGCGCGGCAAGTTTCGCCTCCAGTGCGGCCTTTTGCTCGGGGCTCAAGGTACCGGTGTTATCTACCACCCGCGCAACCAGCGGCGGCACCGGCACCAGGTCTTGCGCCAGCGCACCCGCGGCGCAAAAAACCAGCGCCACCCACAGCGACGACCCGACGAACCGC
>JANOCN010000745.1:0-6249 GCA_031412185.1 Betaproteobacteria bacterium
ACGCGCCAGTGCCAGTGCCAGCGGGCAACAGCGTGCCGGCCCCTGCGGCAAATGCCCAGGCACCGGTCCCGGCGTCCGCGCCGGAGCCACAAGCAGCGGCCGAGCTGCTGGCAGAACCCGCAGTGCCAATCCCTGACGCCGACCAGGCGCTGAGTTTTGCCATCGCAGCCCCGACACTGGCAGATGCGGTGCGCGCGGAGTCGGTGCAGAGTAGTGGCAGCACGCAGTTCGCAACCCGCAGCGAGGCGGTGCTGTCCGAGGTGGTGACGGCACAGTTCAGCCAGCTTTCCGCATCACCGATGAATCAGCTGTTGCGCGGCGACGAGCTGACGCGCCGGTTCGAGGAGATGCAGCGTCAGATGCAGCAGCAGGGGGAATCCCGCGGCGCGACCATCGCCTCCACGATTCTGGTCACCAGCGGTGTGTCGATAGGCTATGTGGTGTGGCTGGTGCGTGGCGGCGTATTGATGAGTTCCATGCTGTCGGTATTGCCGGCCTGGCAGATGGTTGATCCGTTTCCGGTTCTGGCCGCATCGCGCGCTGGCAAGGGTGTTGGCAAGGGCACCGGCAAAACGGACGATTCTGAAGATACCGATGTGGAACGCTATTTCGACGACCAGACCTCCGCCGCACCCGCTACATCCGCCGCACCGGCTGTGGCCGCGGCCGTGGCTGCCTCGCCGGACCAGGTCGATGCTGACGGCAGTGTGAAAAAGGCCTGAGCATGAAATGGTGGTCTTTCATGGGGCGCTTGTCCCCTGGCATGCACCTCGCGCTCGGCCTGGCTGCCATCAGCATGGGTGCGGTGCTGGGCGCATCATTCCTGGGGCTGATTCCGGACGGCGAAACCATGGTGCGCCAGCACCGTGCAGCACTGTCCGAAACAATTGCCATCACCGTGTCGGGAACGCTTGACGAAGTCCAGCCCGAGGTGGTGCAGGAAACACTGGAGTTCCTGCGCAAACGCAACCCCGATCTGCTCTCGCTGGGGGTGCGTTCGCGCGCTGGCCGCCTGCTGGTTGAGGCCGGACCCCATGCGTCCAACTGGTCTGACGGGCCGCACACGGTGTCCACCGACGCAGAGGTTTCGGTGCCGATCTGGCAGGGAGCGGAGGAATGGGGGGCGGTCGAGTTGCGTTTCGCGCCGCTGCGCTCACCCGGTTGGCGCGGCTACCTGGAAGACCCGAGCCTGCGCCTGTCGGCATTCACGTTCGCGCTTTGCACGCTGCTTTTCATGGGCTACCTGCGCCGCATGCTGCGTGAGCTGGACCCTTCCCGCGCGGTGCCGCAGCGGGTGCGCGCCGCCTACGACACTTTGACCGAAGGGCTGCTGGTGGTGGACCGCAGCGGCACCATCGTATTGGCCAACAAATCCACCAGCCAGTTGCTGGGCATTGCAGAGCAGGAGCTGGTTGGGCGCTCGCCATCGGATTTTCCGTGGGCCAGCTCTGACGGCAGCGCGCTGGCCCGTGTTGCCATGCCGTGGGAGGTAACGCTGGCCAGCAAGCAGGCGCAGCGCGACATGCACCTCAACGTCACCAGCCGCAGCGGCACGCGTTATTCACTGCGTGCCAACTGCTCCCCGATCCTGGACGACAACGCCGGTCTGCAGGCAGTGGTGATAAGCTTTCAGGATGTAACTGAACTCGAGCAGCGTGGCGTGGCGCTGCAAGCTGCCAAGGAACAGGCCGACGCCGCCAACGAAGCCAAGAGTCAGTTCCTGGCAAATATGAGCCATGAGATCCGCACCCCGATGAACGCCATTCTTGGTTTTACCGAAGTGTTGCGACGCGGCGGCACCCGCAATGCCACCGAGACCGCCAAACACCTGGACATCATCCATTCGAGCGGCGCACACCTGCTCAACCTGATCAACGACATCCTCGACCTGTCCAAGGTCGAGGCCGGGCGGCTGGAGGCGGAGCGTATTGCGGTGTCGCCGCACCAGGTGGCGCGTGAAGTCGTGCAGACGCTGGCCGAACGCGCGCAGCAAAAGGGCCTGACCCTGGAGCTGGTGTTCGAACAAGCGCTGCCGGAGCACATTCAGGGCAACCCGGCGCGGTTGCGCCAGATACTCACCAACCTGATCGGCAACGCCATCAAGTTCACCGAAAAAGGCGGTGTGAAGGTGGCGATGCGGCTGGAGCCTACGGGCAGTGGCACCCGCTACTGTATGGATGTGCGCGACAGCGGGATCGGCATTCCAGCGGACAAGGTCGAGTCGGTATTCGAGCCTTTTGTGCAGGCCGAATCGACCACCACCCGCCGCTTTGGCGGCACTGGCCTGGGCCTCACGATCAGCCGCGGCTTCGCGCGCGCGATGGGCGGCGACATCTTCGCCACCAGCGACTATGGCCACGGTACGACGTTTACGCTTTGGCTCGACGCCGGCCAGCTTGATCCGGCCACACTGCGCGATCCACAGGCACTCACGCTGGCCCTGGCGGCACCGCCCACACCGGTCAGTGAGTTGGTGCGTTGGCTGTTCCCGCCGCGGCTTGTGCTGGTTGTCGACGACGGCGTGGAAAACCGCCAGCTGGTACGGGTGCTGCTGGAAGAAGTCGGGCTGCGCGTGAGCGAGGCAGAAAACGGCCAGGTCGCGGTGGACCGCGTTGCGGCCGAACCGTTCGATCTGGTGCTGATGGACATGCAGATGCCGGTGATGGATGGGCCCACTGCGGTGCGCACATTGCGCGCCAGTGGCTGTATTTTGCCCATCATTGCGCTCACGGCGAATGCGATGAAAGGCTTCGAGCGCGAACTGGAGCAGTCGGGATTCAGCGGCTTCCAGACCAAGCCCATCGACGTGGATGGTTTACTGCGCGACCTGGCCGGGCGGCTAGGTGGGCAGGTCGCCGACGCGTCGGCTGCGGCGCCACCGGCAGATTCCGCCACTGCGGTAACGCAGGCCGCAGCCGCAGATGATGCCGGCGTCACGCCGCTGGCAGCGCTACAACCTCTGGTCTCGCGTTTGGCCGGCCACGCCAAACTGGGCCGGATCATCGAGCGTTTCGTGCAGCAGTTGCCGGCCAAGCTGGCGGCCATGGATGCCGCTACCGCAAGCGGTGACATGCTGGAGCTCGCGGCGCTGGCCCACTGGCTCAAGGGTGCAGGCGGGAGCATGGGCTTCGACGATTTCTTCGAACCCGCAAAGGCACTTGAAGAAGCTGCGAAGGGCGGCGACACGGCCGCCGTAGCTTTGGTGCTGGCCCAGTTGCACCAGCTCAACCAACGCATTCATTCCTCTGTGCTGCCGCAGCCCCTTGCGGAGGACCTGGCGCCATGACTGACGACGTCTGGGCCAATTCGCGGTCTCTCGGACTGGAGCAGGACGAACGCTCCGGGCGTTCCCCGCTGCTCGATGCCAAGGTCATGATGGTGGACGACGAGCCCCTGATGACGGAGCTCATTCAAGCCTACCTCGAAGATGCAGGGTATGAGAACTTCGTGGTCACCAACAATCCCCTGGAAGCCATGGAACTGTTGCGGCGCGAGGAGCCTGCGGTGCTGCTGCTGGACCTGATGATGCCGCAGATGTCGGGCTTCGAATTGCTGGAAGCTATCCGTGCCGACCGCAAGCTGCGCTACACCTCGGTGATTGTGCTTACCGCCGCCACCGGTGCCGATGCCAGGCTTCGCGCGTTGCGGCTGGGGGCTACGGACTTTCTGTCCAAACCGGTGGACGAAAGCGAGCTGGTGCTGCGGCTGCGCAACACGCTTGCGTTCCAGCAGTACCACAGCCGCATGACCAATTTTGACGCTGTCACCGGGCTGCCCAATCAACCATTGTTCCACCGTGGTATCGACGAAATGGTGGCGCGCCGCGCTATCGTGGGTGGCGTGGTGGCGCTGTTCAGCGTCCATGTGCCCGAATGCCAGCAGCTGCGCGAGACTATGGACCAGGCCAGCGCCGACCGGTTGGTCAAGAAGGTCGCGCGCAGGCTGCAGCGTTTTGCCATCTCGGCGCATACCGGCTCCGCGCTGGCCACCAGCACTGAACGCGCGCCGCGGGTGGCGCGGCTCGGCCATGCGCAGTTCGGTCTGCTGATCGAAGGACTGCAGGATGCCGAAGCGGTTGAACTCACTGCTCAACGTGTGATCGCGTTGCTCTCCGAGCCAGTGGATCTGGGGCTGCACGAGGTCGGCCCGAAACCCTGGATTGGCATAGCGGTGGCACCCGCAGACGGTGACAACGCGGAAGCCCTTCGCAAAGGGGCAGACCTGGCGGCCACGCAGGCGAGCCAGCAAGGAACCGTCCAGTTCGAGTTTGCGTCTCCCGAGTTGAATGCGAGGTCGCTGGAGAAGCTGACGCTGGGCCTGCAACTGCGCAAAGCGCCAGCGCGTGGCGAACTGCGCCTGCACTACCAGCCCAAGGTCGACATGCCCAGCAATCGCATCGTCGGGGCCGAGGCGATGGTGCGCTGGCAGCATCCGGAGCACGGCTTGCTGCCGCCATTGCGCTTCATACCGCTGGCAGAAAAGATCGGACTCATCGGCGATATCGGCCAGTGGGTCATGGAACAGGCGTGCAGGGATGCGGCGCAGTGGCTCCGCGCAGGGACCGGCGAGCTCAACGTATCGATCAACGTGGCGAAACCGCAGCTACTTACAGGCGATCTGTGTGGTGATCTGCGTCGACTGTTGGCTGATACCGGGGTGCCAGCACGACTGCTGACGCTGGAGCTGACCGAAAGTATGCTGATGGCGGACGTCAAGGGCAGTCTGGCGCTGATGCAGGAACTCAAGGCCCTGGGCGTCGCCTTGTCCATCGACGATTTCGGTACCGGTTACTCCTCGCTGAGCTACCTGAAGAGTTTTCCACTCGACGAACTCAAGATCGACCAATCCTTCGTTGTCGACCTGCCCGGGGGAAAGACCGATGTGGCGATTGTGCGCACCGTGATCCATCTCGGGCAAAGCCTGGGCATGTCGGTCACCGCCGAAGGTGTGGAGACCGCCGACCAGCGGGACTGCCTGCGCCAACTCGGGTGCGACACCTTCCAGGGTTATCTTTTCAGCCGGCCAGTACCGATAGCAGAATTTACTGCGCTGGTGCAAGCCCAGCGCCAGTACCCGGGCTGAGTTGCTGTGGCCAACGCTAACGCGCGGTCTGCATCCGCAGCCGCCGGGCTGCTTCCTCGGCCCGTGCGTCGTCGATCTCGCGGATCACATTGCCCACATTCACCGGGCCGGACTTGCGCGCAAAGCGTCCGGTGAGTTGCACCTCCGGGTGCAGCAAACCGCGCTGGTAGAGGTCCCAGATTTCCGGGCCGTAGGCGGTTGGCAGGAGCTCGGGCGCGAAGCGGCCAAAAAAGTCGCGCAGGTTGTTCACGTCACGCAACAACATGCGTTGCGCGTGGTTGTTGCCGGCGGCGTCTACCGCCTGCGGCAGGTCGATGATGACCGGGCCGTCCGCCGCCAGCAGGATGTTGAACTCCGACAGGTCACCGTGTACCACCCCGGCGCACAACATGCGTACCACTTCCAGCAGCAAGGCCGTGTGGTAGGTGCGCGCCTGATTGGGTGACAGGTCTACGTCGTTCAGCCGTGGGGCAGCGTCGCCATTTGCGTCGGTCACCAGCTCCATCAGCAACACGCCTTCGTGAAAGTTGTAGGGCTTGGGCACCCGCACACCAGCGTCGGCCAGCCGGTACAGTGCATCCACCTCGGCACTTTGCCATGCCGCTTCCTGCGCCTGCCGGCCAAACTTGCTGCCTTTGGCCATGGCGCGTGCCTGCCGTGTGTTCTTGACCTTGCGGTTTTCGGTGTAGTCCACCGCCTGACGAAAGCTGCGTTGTGTCGCCTCTTTGTAGACCTTGGCACAGCGCGTCTCGTCGCCGCAGCGCACCACAAACACCATGGCCTCCTTACCGCTCATCAGCTGGCGCACCACGCTGTCGATCAGGCCTTCTTCGATGAGCGACTGCAGTCGCGGGGGAGCTTTCATGGGCGCTATTGTGCCCGGCAGCAAACTATGCGCCTGTGCGTTTGACCACAAAGCCCTGTGCCTGGAGTGCCTGCACCACGCGTTCGCGGTGTTCGCCCTGGATCTCGACCACACCGTCCTTCACTGTGCCGCCGGAGCCGCAGGCGGTCTTCAGCTGTTTGCCCAAAGCGGCCAGCGCTACCGGGTCCAGTGCCAGCCCGCGCACCAGGGTCACGGCCTTGCCGCCCCGGCCTTTGGTTTCACGGCTCACGCGCACGATGCCGTCTGTGGGCACCACCGGCCTGGTGGCACCGCAGATGCAC
>JANOCN010000746.1:0-1879 GCA_031412185.1 Betaproteobacteria bacterium
CTCGCCTTCTCCGAAGCGCGGCAACACCCGCACAGCGTAGCGCGCCAAGGCAACCTGCGCATCAACAATGTCCCCCAACCCGCGCCTGCACCCAGGTTTCAGCGTACACCCGGCGCAGTGCGCAACGCTGCGCCCGAGCCAGGCGCAATGGGCGCGCAGGCCCTGACCGACTGGGGTTTCAGTGCGTCAGAGGTGGAGCGGCTGGTGTCGTTGGGCACAGGTTTCACGCGCTGATGCGACGCACGGTCGGCTTGTGCTGAATTTTTTGCCATCCCTGGTGGTCGGTGCCATTGCCAGCGTGCTGATGGTACTCAACGCCTTGTTCTGGGTGCCGCTGCTGCTGCTTTTCTCAATGCTCAGGCTGCTGGTGCCGATTGCGCCGCTGCAACGTGCCATTGCCCCGCTGCTGGTGAAGATTGCCGAGTCTTGGATCGGGTGCAACAGCGCCTGGATGGCGCTGACCCAGCGCACGCAGTGGGATGTGCAGGGCCTGGAAGGGCTCGACCCGCGCAGCTGGTACATGGTGACCTGCAACCACCAGTCGTGGGTCGACATTCTGGTGCTGCAACACCTGCTTAACCGCCGTATTCCATTGCTCAAGTTTTTCCTGAAGCAGCAGCTGATCTGGGTGCCGGTGATGGGTCTGGCCTGGTGGGCGCTGGACTTCCCGTTCATGCGCCGCCACAGCGAGGCGTATTTGAAGAAACACCCCGAGATGCGTGGCAAAGACCAGGAAACCACGCGCCTGGCCTGCGAGAAATTTGCGCGCATGCCGACCAGTGTGATGAACTTCACCGAAGGCACCCGTTTCACGCGCGCCAAACACCAACACCAGCAGTCACCCTACGTGTATCTGTTGAAACCCAAAGCGGGTGGCATGGCGCTGGCGCTGAACGCCATGGGTGACAAGTTTCAGGCGCTGCTGGACCTCACTATCGTCTACCCCGATGGAATACCGACGTTCTGGCATTTTCTGCAGGGAAAGATGCGCCGCGTGGTGGTGCGGGGTCGGCTGTTACCGATACCGCAACATCTGATTAACGCAGACTACTCCGGCGACCCGGCGGTACGCGCCGCTTTCCAGGCCTGGGTGCAAGAGCTCTGGCGTGAAAAAGATGGTCAGATCACCGGTTTGCTGGCGTCGGTCAAAGCGCCGCAGCAGCGCCCCACAACTCCTTGAGACGCGCGTCACGGCCGCAACTGGAGCGGTAGTATTTGTAGCGCAGTGAGTTCTTCAGGTAGTAGTCCTGGTGGTATTCCTCAGCCGGGTAGAAAGTGCTGGCCAGCAAGACCTCGGTCACGATGGGCGCTTTGAAGGGTTTGCTCTTCTCAAGCGCTGCACGTGAGGCGGTGGCCACTTTGAGTTGCTCGGCGTCTTGCGCAAAAATTGCTGTGCGGTAGGGAGAGCCGGCATCGCAAAACTGGCGGTCTTTGGTGGTCGGGTCGATGGTGCGCCAGAAGTGCTGCACCAGTGTCTGGTAACTCACCTTGGCCGGGTCGAACACAATTTGCACCACTTCGGCATGGCCGGTCGTATTGCCCGACACCTGCTCGTAAGTAGGGTTGAGTGTTTTGCCGCCGGTGTATCCGGATGTGGTGGAGAGAACCCCGGGGACTTTGTCAAAATCGGCTTCGACACACCAGAAACAGCCGCCGGCGAAAACCGCTTTGGCGGTCTGCCCTGCTGCCGCAGGAGCAGTTGAGGATGCTGCCGCCGGAGCAACTGCAGCGGCTGTCGCCTTGCCACTGTTTTGGGCGTAGCCCGTGGACAGCGAGCCGCCTATCACAAAGGCGGTCGCCAGGCAACGCAAGACGGTAGAGATCGGGTTTGCTGGCATGGTGGCTCCGGTTAGACAAGGGTTGAGAATGGCGCTTGCCA
>JANOCN010000747.1:0-3452 GCA_031412185.1 Betaproteobacteria bacterium
CAGCGTCCGGGCGCTGGCCCACTGCCTTTGGTGCCGCAGGCCGAGGCGGTGCAAGTGGAAGTAGTGCCCGCGACAGTCACCGTGCCGATTGTTCCTGCAGGTCCGGTGGAACCCACAGTTCCGGCCGTGCCAGCAGTGGGAGTAGTGCCTGCGGTGGGTGGGGTGCCTGCAGCACCAGCAGATTCAGCCGACGGTGTGGTGCGCATCCCGCCACCGGTGGTGGTGCCAGCCCAGCCCTAGCATGAAAGACGCCCCCCGTCTGTCCGGTCTCACTGCGTGTAGACCGGCCGAACCCCCCACTGGGGGGCGGGCCGGCCGCTTCGGAGCGGCCGTGCGCGGCGGCTGCTCGCTCTTTCATGCGTCGTGGCTCGCGCGCAGCGCGGTGGAGCCCTGACATGGCGGCCGTGCTGTTACCCCCGACCGGGCCGCGCTACAGGCGGCATTTGCACGGCGGGTTCACCTTGCTGGAGTTGCTGATCACGCTGGCGATCCTCGGTGTACTGGCCAGCATGACCGTACCGGTGGCCCAGCTTGCCCTGCAGCGCCACCAGGAGCAGGAGTTGCGCCTCGCCTTGCGCGAGATACGCAACGCGCTGGATGCACACAAACGGGCCTCGGACGAAGGCCGCATTGCGAGGGTGCCCGGAGCCAGCGGGTATCCGCCAAGCCTCGAGGTACTGGTGGCGGGTGTGACCGACCAGCGCGATCCGCAGGGTAGCAAGATATATTTCCTGCGTCGCCTGCCCGTTGACCCGCTGGTCGTGCGCCCTGGTTTGGGCGACCCACCGGTGTGGGGCAAGCGCAGTTACGCCAGTGAAGCTGACAGCCCGCAAGAGGGCGACGATGTGTTCGACGTTTATTCGACTGCACCTGGCAATGGGCTGGACGGTGTGCCTTACCGGCAATGGTGAGCTGGCGCATGGCATCCAGTCCCTCCCACATGCCGTGCAAGCTTGCAGCGCGCCAGTGTGTCCGTAGCGGCGGGTTCACGCTGATCGAATTGCTGGTGGTGCTGGCGATTGTGGCCATGCTGCTCACGCTGGCACTGCCGCGTTACATGCAGAGTGTCGATGTGTCCAAAGAGACAGTGCTCGTGAGTAACCTTGCCACTGCGCGTGCAACCATCGACAAGTTTTATGCCGACACCGGGCGTTACCCGGAATCGCTGGAGGAACTGGTGGATCTGAAGTACCTGCGTGCGGTACCGTTCGATCCGGTCGCAGACAGCAGCAGCAACTGGGTCATCGTGGCACCCGAGAGCCCGGCCAGGGGCAGCGTCTACAGCATCCGGAGCAGTGCACCTGGGCAGAACCGCCATGGACAAGCCTTCGCGGACCTTTGACGGGCGCCGCAGACACGCGGGCTTCAGCTACCTCGGGCTGCTGATCGGCATATTTCTGCTCGGAATAACCGCTACCGCGACGCTACAGACCGACACCTTGTTGCAGCGGCGCGCGGCCGAGCAGGAGTTGCTGGCCATCGGTGCTGAATTCAGTGCTGCGCTTGCCAGTTATGCCGCTTCAACCCCCGCCAACCAGCCGGCTGCACCAGCGCTGCTGCAGGACCTGCTGCGGGACCCGCGCCAACCTGCGCCACTGCGGCATCTGCGCCGAATCTACCGCGACCCGATCACCCGCGAGGCCACCTGGGGCACTGTGCTGTCGCCCGAAAATCAACGCATCGTCGGCGTGTTCAGCCTGTCGGCGCAACAGCCTCTGAAGATCGCCAATTTTGATGCACTGTCTGCACATTTTGAAGGGTCGGCTCACTACCACGACTGGGTTTTTGGCGCCGCCCGTCCGGTAGCTCCGCTAACGGTCAAACCATGACCTCTGCCGCGTCATGGATACGTCATACGGACAGTGCACGATGCGGTGCTGATTGACACCGAGGACTTTCGTATGCCGACCATACTGGTTGTAGAAGATGAACCTGACATCCAGACCCTGCTGGACGTGACGTTGCGCTCGGGCGGGTACGAGGTTGCGCAGGCGCTGGACGCCGAGTGCGGTGCCAGGATGGCCCGTGAACTGATGCCACACCTGATTCTGGTGGACTGGATGTTGCCAGGCCAGTCCGGCGTGTCACTGGTGCGCAGACTGCGCGCCGCTGATGCGACCCGCGAGGTTCCGGTCATCATGCTGACCGGGCGCGCCGAAGAGTACGACAAAGTCATGGGGCTGGAGAGTGGTGCCGACGACTACGTGACCAAACCTTTCGGCCAGCGCGAGCTGCTGGCGCGTATTGGTGTCCTGCTGCGCCGGCCACGCCGCCGGACACCGCGCTCCTCACTCGAAGGCGGGGGCTTGGCGCTGGACCCGGCGACCCAGCGCGTGTCGGTTGCCGGTGTTGCGCTGAGCTTGAGCCCGACCGAGTTTCGCCTGTTGCACTTTTTCATGAAGTTTCCCGAGCGCGTGCACAGCCGCGAGGTGCTGCTGGACCAGGTGTGGGGTGGCAGCAGCCTGTTCGAAGACCGCACGGTAGACGTACACGTAGCCCGGCTGCGCAATGCACTGCAAGACACCGGGCGCCACGAAATGATCGAAACCATACGTGGCATCGGTTACCGGCTGAGCCTGCGCAATGCGACAACCCAGTCGGTCGCGCCGGCATGAGCCAACGCCGAGCCGGTGACCATGGAGCGGGCTTGCCATGGCGCGCAAGGCTGCCGACCATGCCAGGGTTCCAAACGGACTATCGCAATCTGCCTGGTTGTCACACGCCTGTGACATTGGCTGGCAACAATTGGCGCAGGTCGGTGGCTCGTCAGAGCGCCGGTTTGCCCTGATTCTCAACCTGTGGTGCTCACCAGCCCACTCCACCGGAAACTGTATGAACCCATCCGAAATATCCACACCAAGACGCACTCTTCTCAAGGGCAGCTCGGCAGCGGTATTCGCCGCTTTCGCAGGCCCTATCGCCGCCTTGGCCAGCCGCACAGCGCAGGCTTCCGCCTGCGTGCCAGCGTCGGCATCGCTGCTGGCTGCGAGCCCCTACGGGCCGATAGCCCCGGTCAACGACCTTGTCACGGGGCTGCCCCTGATTCAATTGCCCGCAGGCTTCAGCTACAAGTCGTATGGATGGACCGGTGACCTGATGACCGATGGTCTGGCAACCCCTGGCAACCACGACGGCATGGGAGTCGTGCGTGCCCGCAAAGTTGGCCGCAGCAGCGAAATCGTGCTGGTGCGCAACCATGAGCGTTCTACCAGCACCAACGCAGCCAACATCATTGGCGCAAGCCGCCCATCAGTCGCAAAACACGACACCGGCATCACCGGGACGAACTACCAGGTGGGAGGGACCAGCAACATTGTGTTTCGCGATGGCAACTTCGTGGAAAGTTACGCGTCCTTCGGCGGTACCTATCGCAACTGTGCGGGCGGCTCATCCAACTGGGGCTCCTGGTTGACCAATGAAGAGATTCGAAGCAACGCGGTCAGCAGCACCGG
>JANOCN010000748.1:0-2756 GCA_031412185.1 Betaproteobacteria bacterium
CCAACAATACGAGCGCCCTCCTGGACGGTAAATTTGAAGCCCGGGGAGAGGCGACCCTTTTGGTACTCGGGAGCAAGGAACCACATGTTGGCCCTTGACGTCTCACCGGGCGCCACAGCTTCGCAGCCCACGTATTCATGAGCAGCATCATTAAGTGTGCCAAGGCCAAAATCGTGAGTCGGCCGATAACCCGAAACTGCGGGAGAACGACGACCACCTTCCGCTGTCGGCAGATAGGTAATCTCTGCTTCTATGTCGGGAGGGCGAACGGTGATAGTCATGGGATTTAACGCCCCGCTCAGCCGACGCCGAAGGCGGTCGGATGGAGCCGCTTGTTAGTTTGCATACAGGCGCTCCAATAAAGGCATGTACACCACACCGAATGCGCCTCCGCCAAAAAACCAGCAGAGAGCGCGGATACCCACTTGACCAAAAGCCCTCCAGTAATTCGCAGTAAATGTGTCCCGAATTCCGAACTTCAGCCATTGCGGCCCTGCCACAAACAAAAAGCAAGGTACGAAAAAGAAAACTGCCCCTGCTACGAAAAAACTTACTGTGTAAGTAACCGCGTCAAGGGTCCGATGATCTGCCCACGCTATATAGGTACCCATACCGAGAATTGTCCATGCGCCTGACAGTGCAGCGGTAAGCTTGGTAGCAACGATCTGCATAAAAACTAACGTTTGACATGAGGGGCAAACGACGGCGGCACCAGCCTGGACAGAAAGCCTAAACCTGAACCGCCGTTGTTTGTCCCCTCGATGGAATGGTTAGCCATCAGCCCGGCCAAACTCTCAGCGTAGTGATGATTGATTGTCATCGCGGCAGGCAGGCAAAGACCGAAACATATGTAGGCAGCGACGTAGCGAGAAACCCTAGGCACATGGCGCCAAGGCCTGCAAAAGTCGTCCAGCGGGCGTGGTCACCGCTGCGAATGAGATCGTCGTTCGCAAGGTAATGGTACTGACCCGCAAGCAGGTACCAGCCAGCAGCGGCTTCTTTCGGACTATCGTCGAACTTGAAAAAGCCCTTTGTTCCGAACTCCGCCCAAATGGCCGGCTGAGAGTTTTGAAGCACCCGATTGAACCTGCGCTGCAGATAGATCGAGCAGAAGATCAGGGGCAGTGCGAGAAGCGTGCACAAGGCGGCGATGGACTCGGGTAGCGTGCACATGATGGCTAACGCCGAAGGCCACCGGCCCGCAGCACGCGCCGCAACGCGGCCACCTGATGCAGCGGGTCCGCGTGGGCCGACCAGTTAGCCATCACTGGCGCTTCAGTTCAAACGACGTGCGAAGGGGGAGCCTCACTTTCCGCACTTCATCTCGAAGCGAGACTTCGACAACCCAAACACCCGGAGGGTCACCTGGGTCTCCAGAGAACGCAATGACGGGCGCTGAAAGATACATGTTGTACAAGTTGCCTTTGATCGGTCCAGAGAAGCAAACCATGTCCTTCTGAGACAAGGCAACCTTGCCTGTCGGAGAAGTAATTCGGAGATCGCAGCGCACGTTGGCGTTTCCACGTGGGTCCAATTTCGGGTTGGCAAAGAAGGAAAGGATGAAAACCTTCTTGCCATAGGGAACTGTTCCCGCCATGTTGAAATTTGGCTTGGTTTCTGGGGGAGTGTTCCACTTCTTCTCCCAGTCTTCGTCGGTCGTTGCCAGCAGGGAACCGGCGAAGTCGTTCTTGGACTTCATAGATTCAGTCTCTGCAATTGGGTTGCCGGAACTGTCCCGCAAAAGGCTGGATTGAGACTGCGCAAGTCCCGCGGCGAACAAGCCAGCAACGACGACTGCAAAAAGATATCTCATGTGGATTGTGTGAAGGCTAACGCCAGAGGCCAGGCGCAGCCGTAGGCTGTCGCCGCTGGGCCGACCTGTTATGCAGCATGCGAACGGGATGGTGGAAGCTCATCTGTACCCTCAATCGTGCAGCCATAGAAGGTCGCGCCAAGAAAATCTGTTCCGACCAAGATCGCCCCGTGCAAGTCGATCGACTCCACTGCGGCCAGTGCAAACGACGCTCCCGAAAGATCGGCGTTCTTGAAGCTTGCGCACTTGACGTTGCATTCCCTAAAGCTGGTTCCGCGCAAGCTCGCACCATCGAATTTGGCATCGAAGAACCATGATAGGCGCTCAAAGGATGCACCATCCAGTACAACGCCAGAAAAATCCACTTCGCACAAATCAGTGCCCGGAAACTGGCGCTCCCCATTTGCATAACGCCGAAGGAGTTCTTCGAGGCTCACGGGCGGTCTGAAGTCACTCGAAGTTTCAAGCATCGTTAAAGGGGTGCTGCATAACGCTGGACGTGAATGGACTGCAACGGCGCACTCAGCGTTGAAGAATGGCGACCAGGACCGCCGCCGTTGTGGGTCCATTCGACGGACCTGTTACACCGCATCTGGTGACTCACCAGAGTGAAAGATATGGCCATGCGCCGAAGCCCCATCAAAGCTTGCGTCAGTCATTTCAGCGCCAGCGAATTCAGCGCCATCTATAGCTGCCTCTCGAAAAGACGCGCCTCGCAAGTTAGCACCTCGGAAATCGCATGTCTTTACGTTAGCTCGTTCAAAGACGCAGCGCTCCAAATTGGCGCCACGAAAATCCGCGAAGATGAAGGATTCCGAGAAATCAGCGCCGGCCAGATTGCTGCCACGTAGGTTCAAGGTTTCAGCGTCGAGATCCAGTGCACGAAAATTGCGCTTGCCAGCCGCGTAGCGAGCAGTGATTTCATTGCTGGCGTCAGTCATGG
>JANOCN010000749.1:0-2612 GCA_031412185.1 Betaproteobacteria bacterium
CCGCGCCCGCGCGAGCTGGAACTCACCTACACCAAGGAATTTACCGACATCGTGCTGGAGCTGCGCGGCCATATCGGAGCCTTCCGTAGCGCGAAGTCACCCCTGGGCGGCCCGATGACCAGTGCGGTGGCGCGTTAACAAGTAACCCCCATGGCCTACAACAAGAAACTGGTCGAAACCTGGTCGCCGTGGATCCTCCTGGTGGCGGTGATCGCGCTGTGGCAGCTGATCTGCTCGGTGTTCAGCGTTTCAGAGTTCATTTTTCCCAGCCCCTGGCGCATCTGGACCCAGACGCTGGAATACAAATGGGTGATTGCAGGCCATGCCTGGCGTACTTACTGGGTCACCATGGCCGGTTTCGGCATTGCCATTGTGGTCGGTGTCTTGCTGGGCTTTGTGATCGGCAGCTCGCGCCTGGCCTATGCCGCCATGTACCCGCTGATGACCGCGTTCAACGCCTTGCCCAAGGCAGCGTTTGTGCCCATCCTCGTGGTGTGGTTTGGCATCGGTGTAGGGCCGGCCATCCTCACCGCGTTCCTGATTTCTTTCTTCCCGATCATGGTGAACATCGCCACCGGGCTGGCCACATTGGAGCCCGAACTGGAAGACGTATTGCGGGTGCTCGGAGCCAAACGCTGGGATGTACTGGTAAAGGTCGGCCTGCCGCGTTCCATGCCCTACTTTTACGGCTCGCTGAAGGTTGCCATAACGCTGGCGTTTGTGGGCACCACGGTGTCGGAGATGACCGCCGCCAACGAGGGTATCGGATACCTGCTGATCTCGGCCGGCTCTGCCATGCAGATGGGCCTGGCGTTCTCGGGCCTCGTAGTGGTCGGTGCCATGGCCATGGTGATGTACGAGCTCTTCAGTTATGTCGAGAAACACACCACTGCGTGGGCACATCGGGGTTCGCAAAACGATTGAAGCAATGAGTCTTTCTGCTGCGCGGACCCATCTGCCACGTCAATGCTCTCGTGTGTGCCCTACTTGAATGGCCTGGCACGCCCGGCTCCAGCTTGACTATTGCCTGGAAGATGGACGCACTGTTGTGCGCCACCAGCACACGGGGCCGCTGCGCATCTTGCAAAGCCTGTACCCCGAGGGCGGTGCGGTGTGCCACAACGTGCTGGTGCATCCGCCGGGGGGCCTGGTGGGCGGCGATGCGCTGGACATGGTGGTTCATGTCGCCAAAGGCGCACATGCTCTGGTGACGACGCCCGGTGCCACGCGTTTCTACAAGTCATTGGGCGAACCGGCGCTGCTGCACACCCGCATCCGCCTGGCTGGTGGTGCACGCCTGGAATGGTTGCCGATGGAGGCCATCTGTTATGCAGGTTGCCTGGCCGAGAACCGCCTGCTGCTCGACCTCGCGCCGGACTCCGAGCTGATTGCCTGGGACGTTACCGCATTGGGTTTGCCGAATGCGGGCCAGCCGTTTGCCCGAGGTAACTTTTGCCAGCATATCGAGATGCCGGGGATCTGGCTGGAGCGTGGGCGCATCGCAGCGGAAGATCAGCGTCTGTTGAACAGCCCACTCGGGCTGGCCGGTAACCAGTGCCTGGCATCGATTTTCTTTTGCACGGGCAGCCCGCTGCAGCGCGACCGCCGCCAGTTGGCGCTGGACTGCGCGCGCGACGTAATGCAAGGCCACGGCTTGCACAACACCGCTGGTGCCACCAGCCCGAACGGCCATGTGGTGGTGGTCCGGGTGCTGGCACCGCTGGTCGAACCCGCCATGGATGTGCTGCGCAAAGTGTGGGCTGCGTGGCGGCCGGCGCTGTGGCAGGTCAAGCCGCAGTTGCCGAGGATCTGGGCCACATAACGCGCGGCATATAGTGAAGAGTCACAAGTAATACAATCCTGGTTAGTAATACCGTCTCCATGGAGAAGTCGACATGAACCCTGCCCTGACTGTCAAAAGCCAAGTGACCGTGCCCAAGGAAATCCGGGCCTTTCTCGGTATCGGGCCAGGCGAGCGCATCAAGTTCGAACCTATGGCCGATGGCCGGGTAGCGATTGCACCGGTTGAGCCACGCAAGCAAAAAGCGTCCGATCCTTTTGAGCGCATGAAAGGCAGCGGTAAACGTGGTGTGAGCACCGACAAGGTGATGCGTGCCACCCGTGGCGACGACTGGAACAAGTAGCGCGAGATGGTCCTGGTTGACAGCAACGTCCTGATTGATGTGATGACCAGGGATGCGGTCTGGTGCGAATGGTCGCTGGCCCAATTGCGCGCCGCAAAGGCCATTGACCGGTTGGCCATCAACCATGTGATCTACGCCGAAATAGCTGTTGCCTACGAATCCGTTGCAGAGCTGGATTCTTTCCTGAAACCCACCGGCATCACCGTAGCTCCGGTTTCGACCGACGCAGCATTCCTGGCCAGCCGGGCTTTCATGCGTTACCGCAAGACCAAAGGCATCAAGACGGGGGTGTTGCCAGACTTCTTTATTGGCGCACAGGCGCAAGCAAAGGGCTGGACGCTATTGACGCGTGATGCAACACGGTACCGGCGCTATTTTCCGCAGGTCACACTGATCTCTCCTTGAACCCAAGAAAACGTCGTGAAGATTCCGTAGCGAGCGGGTCGAGGTGGCGTCGAGGAGCGGAGC
>JANOCN010000750.1:0-3097 GCA_031412185.1 Betaproteobacteria bacterium
AGCGACCAGGACACCAACATCGGTGTGGAGGTGGCGATGCAGTGGAACAGCGGCTACAACGAGCAGGTGCTGTGTTTCACCAACAACATACCCCAGCGCGATGGCGGCACCCACCTGACCGGTCTGCGCGCCGCCATGACACGTGTCATCAACAAATACATCGATGACAGCGAACTGGCCAAGAAAGCCAAGGTAGAGGTGACCGGTGACGACATGCGCGAGGGGCTGTGTTGCGTACTCAGCGTGAAGGTGCCGGAGCCCAAGTTCAGCAGCCAGACCAAGGACAAACTGGTCAGCAGCGAAGTGCGTGGCCCGGTTGAAGACATTGTGAGCAAGCTGCTGTTTGACTACCTGCAGGAGCGGCCAGCCGACGCCAAGATCATCGTCGGCAAAATCATAGAGGC
This sequence comes from Betaproteobacteria bacterium, assembly GCA_031412185.1. Taxonomy (GTDB): domain Bacteria; phylum Pseudomonadota; class Gammaproteobacteria; order Burkholderiales; family Burkholderiaceae_C; genus CAISIP01. Next base: position 405 of record JANOCN010000750.1, read on the forward strand.
GGCCAGGGCGCGCGAAGCGGCGCGCAAGGCACGCGACATGACGCGGCGCAAAGGCGTACTCGACGGCATGGGCCTGCCCGGCAAACTTGCCGACTGCCAGGAGAAAGACCCGGCGCTGTGCGAGATTTATATCGTGGAGGGTGATTCAGCCGGTGGCTCGGCCAAACAGGGGCGCGACCGCAAGTTCCAGGCGATTCTGCCGCTGCGCGGCAAGATTCTGAATGTGGAGAAAGCACGCTACGAAAAGCTGCTGACCAGCAATGAAATCCTGACCCTGATCACCGCGCTGGGTACCGGCATCGGCAAGGCGGGCGGCACTACCGGCAACGACGACTTCAACGTGGCCAAGCTGCGTTACCACCGCATCATCATCATGACCGATGCCGACGTGGACGGAGCCCACATCCGCACGTTGCTGCTGACGTTTTTCTACCGCCAGATGCCGGAGCTGGTGGAGCGTGGCCACATCTATATTGCGCAGCCGCCGCTGTACAAGGTGAAGGCCGGCAAAGAAGAGTTGTACCTCAAGGACGGCGCGGCGCTGGACAGCTTTTTGATGCGGATTGCGCTGGTCAATGCAGCGGTGCAAACTGGTGGCGACCACGACACCCTGCTCACTGGCGACACGCTGGCCGAACTGGCCCGAAAACATCAGGTCGCGCAGGCCGTGATTGCCCGTCTGCGCAACTTCATGGATGCAGAAGCGCTGCGTTCGGTAGCCGACGGTGTGGCGCTGAATCTGGACACCGTGGCCGATGCGGAAATTTCGGCTTCCGCGCTGCAGGCCAAACTGCCAGATGCTGAGGTGGCGGGTGAGTTTGATGTTCGCACCGACAAACCAATTTTGCGCATCAGCCGGCGCCACCATGGCAACGTGAAGAGCAGCGTATTGACACAGGACTTCGTGCACGGTGCCGACTACGCCGCACTGGCAGAGGCGGCCAATACCTTCAAGGGCCTGCTGGGTGAGGGTGCCAAGGTTTCCCGTGGCGAGGGCGAGCGGCAAAAAGAAGAAAAGGTGCGCGACTTCCGTGAAGCCATGGCCTGGTTGATCGGCCAGGCCGAAAACGCCACTTCACGCCAGCGCTACAAAGGCCTGGGCGAAATGAACCCGATGCAGCTGTGGGAGACCACCATGGACCCGACCGTGCGCCGCCTGTTGCGGGTGCAGATAGACGACGCCATCGAAGCCGACCGGGTGTTTACCATGCTGATGGGCGACGAGGTCGAGCCGAGGCGCGAGTTTATAGAGACCAATGCGTTGCGGGCGGGGAATATTGACGTTTGAAGTGTTCGTTCTGTCGAGCCGCCAGCGACACCGCTAGCGTAGCTTTGACGTCAGCCAAGGCTCTATGCGAGGGAGGCCGCGCCCAGACATGATCAGCGGCCAGACCTGCCGGGCTATGGGCACGGTGTCGCGCACGCTGCTTATCGGAGCGACTCTTGCAGGATGGCCGTCAGTCTGCCAGAATGGTTCTGATTTGAGCGCTTGTGTTCTTCAAGCGCTCTTATGAGGACTATTTCGCATGGCTACTGCCACCAACCAGTCCGTAGACCGAGCACTCAAGGCGCTGGGCCAGAGCATCGAGCTTGCGCGCCGGCGACGGGGTCTGTCTCAAGCCGACTTGGCGTCCCGCATGGGCGTTTCGGTAAGCACGGTACGTCGGCTGGAGGACGGACTTTCTGGAACGGCGCTCACCTACCTGGGCAGCGCTCTTCAGGTCTTTGGGGAGCTAGAGAAGCTGCGCTTGCTTCTGGACACGCCGACTGATTCCGTGGGGCTCGCGCTGATGGATGCAGAACTACCCACGCGGGTCTACAGCAAACGCCGTAAGGTGCCCAAAGCATTTTGAAGGGTTGGCACGGTATGGCTACCCGAGCAGGTGCTACCGCACAGAACATGAAGACGGAACTGGATGTGTGCCTGGGCAAGGTAGGCACGTCCGTGGGCAAACTCGTGTTTGTGCGCAACGGGCCTCGAGTGTTCACGCAGTTCGCCTACTTTCATGATTGGCTGGACAACAAGGACACGTTCAACGTATCACCGGACCTCACCGCCACGCCGGGGTACCAGACCCGCAAGGCCGTGGGGCAGTGGCGCGCGGTGGGTCAGTTTGCGGATGTCGGAATGACGACGCCCGAACTTGACGAGTTCAAGCTGGCGTTCGAGCATTCCGGCTTGGCAGATGCCAAGAAGTTGGTGGGCTGCTAGGTGCTTTCCCCCGCCCGCTTGAGCACCTGCTGGATCATCTCATGCGTCGCCAGCGCCTCCTCACCGGTTACCTTCGGATCGCGGCCCTGTTCGATCGCTTCCACAAAGTCCTGCAACACCGCGCGGTGTGCATCGTGGGAGAAGTCCATGATGTTGGCACCGCTGCCGGTGCCGCCCTCCGATGCGATGTTTAGCGTCTGTCCATCGATGTACTGCACCTGTAGCGCACCGCCTTGCAGCACTGCGCTGCCGCGCGCGCCGATGATCTCGATCGATTCGGGCAGGCCCGGCAGCATGGCGGTGGTGGCCATCAGCTGGCCTGGCGCGCCGTTGCCCAGGGTCAGCAGGGCGCTCGCATAGTCTTCGGTTTCCCTGGTGTGCACGGCAGTTTGGCAGACCTGGGCCGCCACCACCGCGCGAAACCCTACCAGCGAGCGGAACAGGTCGATACTGTGGATGGCCTGGGTGAGCAACACACCGC
>JANOCN010000751.1:0-2460 GCA_031412185.1 Betaproteobacteria bacterium
AGAAGGAGCCCGCAGGGCGGGTGACTCGAACGGAGCTGAGTGCCATGTCGGCCTGATCCCGTACAAACGCTGGCGTGGGGAAGAAACCCTTTGCCGCGTCGGGCTGATCCCGTACAAACGCTGGCGTGCGGAAAAAGCCCTGCGCCACATCGACCTGAGCCCGTGCAAACAGCGGTGTATTCGCCGCCCCCAGCGCAACATCGACCTGATCCAGCGAGGCACAGCAAGACCTAAAAGCGCGTTGAAGCGGTTGGTGTGAAAGGAGCTTGGTTTTTCAACATTTATGGAACGATCAATTGCTTGCCCATAATCCTGGCATGACCCAACTCGTCCTGATTCCCGGCCTGGCCTGCGACGCCGCAATGTGGCAACACCAGCTCGACGTATTGGCTACCTATCAAACCCTGGTCACCGATGTGCACACGCGCCACAGCACTATCAGCGCGATGGCGCGGGCCTTGCTGGACGAACAGCCTGGCGACCTGATCCTGTGTGGCGCATCGATGGGCGGCATTGTGGCGATGGAAGCCGTACGCCAGGCACCGCAGCGTATCAAAGGCCTGGCGCTGCTGGGTACCAATGCTCGGCCAGAAACCGATGACGTGCGCAAACTGCGGGAGCTGGCCGTGACCATGTTCGAGAGTGGCCGCGCTGCGGAAGTATTGCGGGCCAACGTCGCACTGGCTTTTCATGCCAGCCGCAGCAACGATGCCGTGCTGGTGCGGACCTACATGGACCTCGTGCTGCGGGCTGGGGCCCGGCAGCTCGTGCAACAGAATCGCGCCATCATGGCGCGCCCGGATGCACGGCTGCACCTGCCGTCCATCACCTGCCCGGTGCTGGTGCTGTGCGGCGACTCCGACCAGCTTACGCCGCCCGAGTGTTCACAGGAAATAGCTGCGCTGGTGCCGCAAGCCCGGCTGGTGATGCTGCCCGAATGCGGGCACATGCTGACGATGGAGCGCCCAAACGAAGTGAATGCAGCACTGCTGGCATGGTTGCAGCAGTTTGCACCCACGGCCTGAGAAGCTTGATCAGCCCTGCTCTTTGAGCTGACGCACCTTGTCGGTAAGGCGGCGCAGCACGAGTGGTTCAACAAATTTGTCTACTTCACCGCCCAGAACGGCGATTTCACGCACGAACGTGCTCGATATGAACTGGTACTTGTCGCTAGGCGTGAGGAACACGGTTTCAACGTCGGGCATAAGCGAGCGGTTCATGCCCGCAAGCTGGAATTCGTAGTCAAAGTCGGTCACCGCGCGCAGTCCACGCACCATGGCCTTGGCGCCACGGGCTACCACAAAATCGCGCATCAAGCCGTCAAAACTCTCCACCGTCACATGCTGGTACGGTTTGACCACCTCGCGCGCCATCTCGACGCGTTCATCCAGCGTAAACATGGCCTTCTTGTGGTAACCCGCCGCCACCGCCACTATGACACGGTCAAAAAGCTGGGCCGCACGGCGCACCACGTCTTCGTGGCCGAGCGTCATGGGATCAAACGTGCCCGGATACACGGCGATGATCTTGTTGGACATGCTGTCTCCTGCTGCGCCGCCGACAGGTGGCATGCGCCGCATTATGCATTGCGTGCTCAGACAATCTTCAGAAGATGTGCGTGTACGGCACCAGCCTTCAAATAGCGCAAAACGGTCAACCTGTATGGCGCGAGTTGCGCGCTGGTCCACCCAACCGGCGCCTCCAGATAGACGCGGCCTGCGGGTTTCAGGGCTGCAGCGGCAGCCTGCAATGCAGCATCCAGCAGTATCGAGTCAAAAGGAGGATCGATAAACACCAGGTCCATACTTGCGGCCCCGAGCTGGCGCAGCACGGTTATGGCATCGCCGCGCTGGATACGCACGGCAGTTGCCTGCAGTTTGGCCTGGGCGCTCTTTAGCTGAAGCACCAGCGCCGGGTCCTGCTCTACCAGCCAGACCTCCGCCGCACCACGCGACGCAGCTTCAAACCCCAGCACACCAGTGCCGGCAAAAACGTCGATGCAGTGCCAACCCGTGAGATCCTGACCGAGCCAGTTGAAGAGTGTCTCGCGTACCCGGTCGGGGGTGGGCCGCAGACCGGGCCGGTCAGCAACCAGCAACTTGCTGCGTTTCCAGGCTCCGCCGATGATGCGTATTTCATGTTTCGCGCGCACCACGGGCTTCCCCGGGTCGGTCAAACCCGTACTTCGGGCAGTGGATGTGTTCTTGGCCATGCCGCCAGATTATTGAGCGTTGAGAAATTCACGACGCAGCTTGGGCTGAGAATTCCTGGCAGCGCAAGACATTGGACAGCTACACAATCTGGGGCGTCCGACGTGGCAATTGCAGTCGCGTTGCGGTTGCAGTTGCCGTTAGACGCGCACGTGTGTACAAGCCGAGGACGCCGGGGCGGGTGACACGAATGGAGCTGGGTACCACGTCGGCCTGATCCCGCACAAAAGCTGGCGTGGGGAAGAAGCCC
>JANOCN010000752.1:0-6626 GCA_031412185.1 Betaproteobacteria bacterium
ATCGGGCACCATCAGGTAGGCGTAGGCCTGGTGGTGGCTGCGGCCGACCCGACCGCGCAGCTGGTGCAACTGCGCCAGGCCAAACTTGTCGGCACGGCTCATGACGATGGTGTTGGCGGTGGGCACATCGATGCCGGTTTCGATGATGGTCGAGCACAGCAGCAGGTTGTAGCGCTGGGCAATAAAGTCTTTCATGACTTTTTCGAGTTCGCGTTCGGGCATCTGGCCATGCGCCACGGCGATGCGGGCTTCTGGCAACAGCTCCTCCAGCTTGGCGCGCCGGTTCTCGATCGTTTCTACTTCGTTGTGCAAAAAGTACACCTGCCCGCCGCGCTTGAGCTCGCGCAGCACCGCCTCGCGTATCACGCCGTTGCCTTCGGTACGCACAAAGGTCTTGATGGCGAGTCGCCGTTGCGGTGCCGTGGCGATCACGCTCAGATCGCGCAGGCCTTCCAGCGCCATGCCCAGCGTGCGCGGAATCGGTGTGGCGGTGAGGGTCAATACATCCACTTCGGCACGCAGGGCTTTCATGGCCTCCTTGTGGCGCACGCCAAAGCGGTGTTCCTCATCGATGATCAGCAGCCCCAGATTCTGGAACCGCGTGTCCTGGCTGAGCAGCTTGTGGGTGCCCACCACGATGTCGATGGTGCCGTCAGCCAGGCCTTTGATGGCTGCCGTGATCTCCTTGCCGGAACGAAACCGGCTCATTTCGGCAATCTTCACCGGCCACTTGCTGAACCGGTCCACCAGGGTCTGGTAATGCTGCTCGGCCAGCAGCGTGGTGGGTGCCAGAAACGCCACCTGTTTCCCGCCGGTGACCGCAATGAAGGCGGCGCGCAAGGCTACTTCGGTCTTGCCGAAGCCTACATCGCCGCAGACCAGCCGGTCCATCGGGCGCGGGCTGATCATGTCCTGTATCACAGCATGGATGGCAGCCCGCTGATCGGCGGTTTCTTCAAACCCGAAGTCGCCCGAAAAAGCTTCGTAGTCATTGCCCGAATAACGAAATGCATGGCCTTCGCGCAGTGCGCGGCGGGCATAGATGTTGAGCAACTCGGCAGCCGAGTCGCGCACCTGTTCGGCAGCCTTGCGTTTTGCCTTTTCCCACTGGCCCGAGCCCAGCCGGTGTAAGGGCGCTTCGTCTGCGCTGACACCGGTGTAGCGGCCAATCAGCTGGAGCTGGCTTACCGGCACGTACAACACCGCCTTGTCGGCGTATTCGAGATGCAGGAACTCCTGCATCTCGGGTTGCCCATCGGACCCGGGATTGCCAAGGTCCAGATGCACCAAACCACGGTAGCGCCCCACGCCATGTGCGCTGTGCACCACCGGGTCGCCGATGTTGAGTTCACTCAGGTCCTTGATCAGCGCCTCCACGTCGCTGACCTGCTCCTGCTTTTTGCGCCGTCGGGTTATCGCGCCGGTGGCGAAAAGTTCGGTCTCGGTGACAAAGTCGATACCCGGCTCCAACCAGCTGAAGCCACCCGCCAGCCCGGCGGTGGCCAGACCGGTTTTTTCGCTGCTGTCCAAGAACTCCTGCAAGGAGTCGAATCGCACCGGGTCAAGCGCGCTGGCATGCAGAAAATCAAGCAAACTTTCGCGCCGACCGGCACTCTCTGCCAGCAGTAGTACGCGGTGTGGTGTGATGGCAATGTGGTGCTTGAGTTGCGCCAGCGGGTCGTCGGCACCCCGCACGACGGTGAGTGCGGGCAGGCATTGCCATTCGTTCTGGTTATTTTCTGCAGCAGCAGCGGACACATCCTGGCTGCGCACAGCCAATTGCGGGTAAGTGCCCGCGTGGAGGTGGAACTGCTCGGCACTCAGAAACAGTGCGGACGGTGGCAAAGCAGGGCGCTCCGGGTCACCCTGCACCAGACGGTAGCGTTCTTTGGCGTCTTGCCAGAAGTGCGCAAAAGCTGCCTCCAGGTCGCCGTGCAGCACCAGGGTGGCGTCGTTGCCGAGGTAATCGAAAACCGTCGCGGTTTCGTCAAAGAACAAGGGCAGGTAGTACTCAATACCGGCCGTTGCCACTCCTGCACCGATGTCCTTGTAAATCCGGCTCCGGGTCGGGTCGCCCTCCAGCAGTTCGCGCCAGCGGCCACGAAAACGTGCCCGTGCGTGGTCGTCCATCGGGAACTCGCGCCCTGGTAACAGACGCGCTTCGGGCACCGGGTACAGGCTGCGCTGGCTGTCGGGGTCGAAGGTACGGATGCTGTCGATTTCGTCGTCAAACAGGTCAACCCGGTATGGCATCGCCGAGCCCATCGGAAACAAGTCGATCAGGCTGCCCCGCACCGCATATTCACCCGGGCTTACTACCTGGCTCACATGGCTGTACCCGGCCAGGGTCAACTGGGCCTTCAGCCGCGCTTCATCGAGCTTTTGCCGGACCTTGAAATGGAAGGTGTAGGCGGCCAGGAAACTCGGTGGTGCCAGCCGGTACAAAGCGGTGCTTGCGGGTATCAGGATCAGGTCTGCACCAGTGTTCTTGTCGCGCTGCGAGATACGCCACAAGGTCGCCAGCCGTTCGCTGATCAGGTCCTGGTGCGGCGAGAACGTGTCGTAGGGCAGCGTCTCCCAATCAGGAAACAGCACACAACGGATGTCGGGTGCAAAAAATGCAATCTCTTCGAGCAGACGCTGCGCGTCTGTCGCATCGGCGGTAACCACTGCCGTGCTGCGCCCCTGCGCTTTGTCCCGACATGCCAGCCGCGCCAGCAGCAATGCGTCGGCGGAGCCCGCCGGACGCGGCACAGTGAAACGTTTACCAGTTTTGAGGTGGGGCAAATCCATGAATCGGGGTGGCGGGGTAAACGAGTCCGTCAGTTGAGAAAAAACAGACACCCCGTGTCGCACGACGCGGGGTGGTGGCCTGATTTTAGAATGGGGCACTGCCCATGACCGAAGCCCCTCCTATTTCCCCTGCTGCCAGCAGCGCTGGAGCCGACAAAGCCCGCATCTGGGCACTGGTTCCTTGCGCTGGCAGCGGCACACGCGCTGCGGGGGCGCTGCCCAAACAATACCAGCTACTGGCCGGGCAAGCCCTGGTGCTGCACACCCTGGCGGCGTTCGCTGCGGTCGAGCGGGTCGTGCTGGCACTGGTGGTGGTAGCCCCTGGAGACGTGTTTTTGTCGCGCGCGGTCCAGCACGCGCGGCAGCGCTGGTGTACCCGCCCCTGCGGTGGCGCTACCCGGGCCCAGAGCGTCGCCCGGGGGCTGGCAGCGTTGCAGGAGCTCGGGGCTGCCAGCGATGACTGGGTGCTGGTGCACGACGCGGCGCGGTGCCTGGTCACGCCGCAGTCGATCAACCAGCTCATCGACGCCTGTGCGTACGACGCGGTGGGTGGCTTGTTGGCCTGCCCGGTACCTGATACTTTGAAACTGGCGCGCGAGGGACGGGTGCTGGCAACACCCGACCGGTCTCACCAGTGGCTCGCACAGACCCCCCAGATGTTTCGCATCGGCATGTTGCGCCGGGCTTTGCAGACCGCTGGCGATCTGGTTACCGACGAGTCAGGCGCCATCGAGGCGCTTGGGCTGTCCCCCAAACTGGTGCCGGGCAGCAGCTTGAATTTCAAGATCACTTACCCGGAAGACTTTGCGTTGGCGCAAGCCGTGCTGCGCGACCGCGCGCGCCATCCGACCCACCATCAGAACTATGACTACCCTTGAGAATGCCGGCCTGGTCCCGCAATGGCGTATCGGCGAAGGTTGGGACATCCACGCGCTGGTGGTTGGCCGAAAACTGGTTATCGGGGGCGTGCAGATTCCGTTTGAGCGCGGGTTGTTGGGCCACTCCGATGCCGACGTGTTGTTGCACGCCATCACCGACGCATTGCTCGGGGCGGCGGCTCTGGGCGACATTGGTACCCATTTCCCCGATACCGATGCGCGTTTCAGCGGAGCCGACTCTACCGTGCTTCTAGCCGAGACTGCGCGACGGGTCCGGCAGGCCGGTTTCGCGATCGGCAATGTAGACAGCACGGTGATCGCACAGGCGCCCAAATTGATGCCATGGATTCCCGCCATGCAGGCGGCTATCGCGGGTGCCTTGTCAGTTCAACCCAACCAGATCAGCGTAAAAGCGAAAACTGCCGAAAAACTCGGCCCTGTAGGGCAGGGCCTGGCGATGGAAGCCCGTGCGATTGCCCTTTTGTACCGATAGTGGCCACGTAACGAGCTCCCAGCGTGTGCAGGACGGCAGTCTGGCGGCAGGCTGGGCCTATAGCCTGCCGCCGCGTTGAAGCTGAATGCGCGCGGCAAGCCCTCCTGAACTTCGGTTGGCCAGTTGTATGGTGCCACCCATGCGTTGCACGTTTTTTTCCGCAATTGCCAACCCCAAACCGGCACCGGTCGCCGAGGTTCGTGCCGTGTCGCCCCTGAAAAACGCCTTGGTCAGATTACCCAGGATGTCGGCCGGCACGCCGGGGCCATGGTCGCGTACTTCCAGCAGCACCCAGCGTTCGCTGGCCGCCGCGCTAATGGCAATATCGGCCCGCCCAGTGTCGGCAGATTTGCCGTAACGGGCGGCATTCTCCAGTAGATTCGACACCACGCGGCTCAACTCGACTTCGTCTGCCAACACCTGCAAACTGGCCGGCACGTCGATATCGAAGCGCATGTCGCCCCGGTCCTTGAATACCTGGACACAGCGACCCACCACATCTGCCAGCAAGACCGGCTCCAGCACTACGTGGTCTGGCCGTGCATAGTCCATGAACTTGTTGATGATCGCATTGACCTGTTCGATGTCTGCCGACATATGCTCGCGTGCGGCCGTGTCACTGACGCTGAGCTCGGTTTCCAGCCGTAGCCGTGCCAGCGGTGTTCGCAAGTCGTGGGAGATACCGGCCAGCATGATGCTGCGGTCCTGCTCGATCTGCACCAGCTTGCGCGACATGCGGTTGAACTCGATATTGACTTCGCGGATTTCACCGGTGGTCGCAGTCTCGTTCAGTTTGCTGCCGGCAAAGTCCCCGTCACGCACGCGCCGCGCGGCTATCGACAGCTCTCGAAGTGGCCGGTTGAGAAGACGCGCGAACAACGCTGCGCCGGCCAGCGAGAGGGCGGCCGCAGTAAACAGCCAGATGATCCAGGTCTTGCCCACCGGCGGGCTGATACGGGAGCGGTCCGCCAGCATCCAGTAGCCGTCTTCGTCGATCGTGAAGCCGACCCACAGACCCGGCGACCCATTGACGCTGTTGGCAACCACCGTGCCGGGCCCCAGGCGTGCGGCAAGTTCGGTGGATATCCACTGCGCCGATACATCATCATCAAACGGCTCGAAGAGGTCGTCCGGTTCACGCGGCAGGATACGTACGCCTTCCTGCTCGGTCATGGTTTTGATCAGCGACACCCGAGCGATGGAGTCTGAATGGATCAGCGCTGCGCGGCTCAGGTTGACCAGCGAAGCGATCTGCTTCGCGGTCTGGACTGCCCGAGGCTCCAGTTCGAACACCCGCAGTGTTTGCAGCCATGCAAGGATGCTCACCAGCAGCAGCGCTGCGAGCAAAAAGAAGGTGCGCCAGAACAGACTTACCCCGGCCGCGCGCGGCGCAGCCGAGGCAGCGTCGGCCGACTCCAGTGCGGCAGGAGTGCTGTGACCAACGGCCGGTCGACCGGCCATCAGGTCAGGCCGCACCGTCGGGAACAAACACGTAGCCCACGCCCCATACAGTCTGGATGAACCGCGGGCTGGCGGCGTCGGCTTCTATCATTTTGCGCAGCCGGGATATCTGCACGTCCAGACTTCTGTCAAAAGGCTCGAATTCACGGCCCCGCGCAAGTTGGGCCAGCTTCTCGCGCGACATCGGCTGACGCGGATGGCGCACCAGCGCTTTGAGCATGGCAAATTCACCGGTGGTCAAGGGCAACTCCTGGCCGGATTTGTGCAGGCTGCGGGTGCCGAGGTCAAAACTGAACGGGCCAAAATGCACTTGCTCGTTTTCGCTCGATGGCGCGCCCGGTGCCTCCGCGACCGGACGGCGGCGCAGCACGGCATTGATGCGGGCCAGCAACTCGCGCGGGTTGAAGGGTTTGCCCAGGTAGTCGTCCGCACCGACTTCGAGCCCTACGATCCGGTCAACATCCTCGACTTTGGCAGTGAGCATGATGATCGGAGTGCGGTCATTGGCAGCACGCAGACGACGACAGATAGTCAACCCATCTTCGCCCGGCAGCATCAGGTCGAGCACGATCAGGTCTACGGTTTCACGAAGCAGAATGCGTGTCAGCGCTTTGCCGTCCTCTGCCTGAAATACCTCGAAACCCTCCTGGGTAAGGTAGCGGCGCAGAAGATCGCGGATGCGCCCGTCGTCGTCTACCACCAATATCTTGTCGCTTCGGCCGGGTGTTTGTGTTGCCATAAGGCTCCCTGTAATTTGTAACAGGCCCGATTCTGCAGGTTTCGAGACGCCCACCAGCCAAGAAGCGGGGTGGGAATGACACAATGTTACAAAACTCGCAACGGTGCCACATTTACGCGCGCTCGCGAGTGCACCGAGTCCGGACAGCACGCGTTATTCTTCCACCATGCCAGGAAACTTGATACTTGTCGGCTTGTTGTCATGCTGCTTTGCTGCGGTGGCACAACCCACGCGCCAGGGCGGACTGGCTGCCGAACAGCAG
>JANOCN010000753.1:0-2373 GCA_031412185.1 Betaproteobacteria bacterium
CGCTGCGCCCACGTTGAAACGCGTGGCCGACCAGTTCGAGGAAATCATTGCCTGTATTGCGTTGGCGTTTATCGTGGCCGCAGTCAGCTGGGGTGTGTTGACGCGTTACGTCACCGCGCAACCAGCGGCCTGGGCCAGCGAGGTGGCAACGCTGTCGTTCGCCTGGCTTGTCTTCTTTGGCGCAGCCGCGTGCGTGAAGTACGGCTTGCACCCCTCGATTGACATGCTGGTGGTGCGTCTTCCCAAGCCACTGCAACGGGGTGTCCGGGTCTTCAACCACGCGCTGGTGCTTGGTTTTTGCGCATTCATGGTCTGGTTTGGCACGCGGTTTGCGATAGACGCGTGGTCCAATCCGACCTCGGTGCTGCGTATCCCGCTGACCTGGCTGTATGGCCCGGTCACCTTGTCATTTGGTTTTATGGCGCTGCGTTATCTGCAGGTGATGGTGTACGGCGCCTGGGAGATTGATAGCGAGAGGGAAACCAATGTGGGTTGACTGGGTGCCGGGCATCCTGATGCTGGTGCTGTTTGCGCTGCAGACCCCGATTGCGCTGGCCATAGCGATCAGTGCGCTGTCCTTCTTCCTGCTCGACGGCGAGGTGCCGCTGAATATCTTCGTGCAGAAGATGGTAAGCGCCACAGACTCGTACCCCTTGCTGGCGATCCCGTTTTTCGTGCTGGCCGGTGCCATCATGAACAAGGCCGGCATCACCCGCCGCCTTCTTGCCTTGGCCGACGCGATGGTCGGCCACATGACGGGTGCGCTGGCGCAGATGTGTACCGTGCTGGCCACCTTGCTTGGCGGCCTCACGGCCTCGTCGTCTGCCGACGCAGCCATGTTGTCGAAGATTCTCGGCCCAGAGATGGTGAAGGCAAACTACAGCCCGGCGTTTGCGGCCGTTATCACCTCTTGCGCAGCCATCATCACGGCGCTGATCCCGCCGTCGATCGGCTTGATTATTTATGCCTACATCGCCGACGTGTCGGTCGGGCGCCTGTTCATTGGCGGCATTATTCCGGGCTTGTTGCTGGCGGCGTCGCTGATGCTCGTGACCTGGTTCATTGCACGCAAACGCGGCTACCTGCCGCTGCGCAAAGAGTTTGCCGGCATGACCGAGCTGGGCCGTTCTTTCCGCGACGCTTTGTGGGCGCTGTCGATACCGGTGTTCATCATCGTGGGCATACGCTACGGCATTTTTACGCCCACCGAAGCCGGGGCGATCACCGTGGTCTACACGGTTCTGGTGGGTGTGTTCGCGTACAAGAGCCTGCGCCTGGCTGACCTGCCCAAAGTCATGAAGGAAACCGCGCTCGACACCAGCTCGGTCATGCTCATGATCTGCGCTGCGTCGGCATTCGGTTTCTACCTGGCATGGGAACGCATACCGCCGCAGATGGCGAGCTGGCTGGTGTCGCTGACCAAAGACCCGGTACTGTTGCTGCTGCTGATCAACGCGCTGCTGATCGTGCTGGGTACTGCCGTGGAGGGCACGTCGGCGCTGATCATCCTCACCCCCATCTTCGTGCCGATTCTGGTCAAGCTGAATGTGGACCCAGTGCACTTCGGCATTGTGCTGGTGACCAACCTGACCATTGCCGGGGTAACGCCGCCGGTGGGCCAGATGATGTTCATCAGCTCGCAGGTGATGCGCGTGCCAATGGAAGACTACACCGTCGAAGTATTGCCCTTTCTCGGTGCCATGCTGATCGTCTTGCTGATGCTGACGCTGTTTCCGCAAATTACGCTGTGGTTGCCGGATCTGGTGTATGGCAAGGCGGTGGGTTGAGGCGCGCGGAGGGGTGCGACGACCACGAACCGCAGTGTCACCGCATAAGCGAAAACCCGACGCTCGTTGCAGCTGCATTGGGCGATATCGCACGCGCAAAGGGAGTGACCCAAGTCGCGCGAGAGGCCGGTCTTGGCCGCGAGAGTCTCTACAAGGCACTGTCCCCGGCCGGTAATCCGGATTTCGCAACCATCCTCAAGATAGTCGCCGCTCTCGGGCTTCAACTACACGCCACGCCTGCCGCTGCAAAAGGTGCGGCCTGACGACTGAAAAAGTTCGGCGCGACGCAAGCCTTGCCGCCCGCCTCACGTCTGCTTGCACCCCTCACGCGCCGCCGATCGACGGCCGCTGGTGTTCGCGCATTCTGTCTGCACCCGGTATGCCCATGTGAGGGTGCATCTTGCCGGCGACTGCCCACGCGATCAGCAGGGCGAGACCGCCCGCCGCAAACACACCTGCCAGCGGTGAAAACTGCAGCACCAGCCAGGCCATACCCGGTGTGAGGATGCCGGACACATCGCGAAAGCTGGAATACACGGCCGACATTTCGGTTCGTTGCGAGGGTTTCACCGACATCAGAAACGGC
>JANOCN010000754.1:0-5072 GCA_031412185.1 Betaproteobacteria bacterium
GGTGTGCCGGAACTGGCCATCTCGCGAGAAGCAGATGCGCGGGGCGTCACGGCGTCATCAATAGGGCGGTTCGCGATTGAACCGGTTGCAGACAACGGGCTGGTGCTGGGGTTTGGCGGCGTCAGGACGAATGTGATCGAAGCGGGGGTCGAGGTGTTGGGGGAGGTGTTGGAGCACCACGCAGCTGCCTCGCCCGCGTCGCCCGCTTCGTCGGCAAGGTGGCGAAGAACTGCTTCCTCGATGAAGTCGAAGGCTGCCTGAGGCACGACATCGGTGAATTGATGGTGCCGTTAGCCATTTCCTCCGCCACCCACTGGCCCAGCAAATTCCCCAGAGCGGCCCTCCCACAGAGCCCGCGTTTCGTGCCATGCTCACACCCCATGTGCCACCGACCTGCATGACCGTTGACCGAGTTTGACTACATCATCGTAGGTGCCGGGTCGGCCGGCTGTGTGCTGGCCAACCGGCTCACTGCATCGGGCAAACACAGCGTGTTGCTGCTCGAAGCCGGTGGCAGCGACCGGCGTTTCTGGCTCAGGGCACCGATAGGCTACGGCATGTCGTTCTACAACCCCGAGGTCAACTGGATGTACCGCACCGAACCCGACCCTGGTTTGGCCGGCCGGCAGGGTTACTGGCCGCGTGGCAAGGTGCTGGGCGGCTCCAGCAGCATCAACGCCATGGTGTTTGTGCGCGGACAGCCGGGCGACTTTGATGGCTGGGCTGCACTTGGCAACCCAGGCTGGGGCTGGAGCGATGTGTTGCCGTACTTCAGGAAGCTGGAAGACAGCGACCACGGCCCGAGCAGCCAACGCGGCGTGGGCGGGCCGATGCATGTAAGTGATGTGTCCGCAGACGTGCACCCCTTGTGCGAAACCTACCTGCAGGCCGGCACCGAGGTTGGTCTGGTGCGCAACCACGACATCAACGGTGCGTCAAACGAAGGGGTGGCTATCAACCAGATCACCACGCGCAACGGGCTGCGCGAATCGGCCAGCACCGCCTACCTGCGACCGGCCCTGCGCCGGCCCAACCTGCGTGTGGAGACCGGCGCGCAGGTGACGCGTATCGTGTTCGACGGCAGGCAGGCCCGTGGGGTGGACTACCTGCGGCACGGCCAGCCAAAGACCTGCCGCGCGCGCTGCGAAGTGATACTGGCCGCAGGTGCCATCAACTCGCCGCAGATATTGCAGCTCTCGGGCGTGGGGCCGGTCGCCGCCCTCCAGGCGCTGGGTATTGCGCCGGTGCAAGACAGTCCGGCGGTGGGCCGACATTTGCAGGACCACCTGTGTATCGACTACGTCTACCGCTCGCGTGTGCCCACGCTGAACAACCAGCTCGGCCCGTGGCCGGCCAAGCTCTGGGCCGGGTTGAAATACCTCGCCATGCGCCGCGGGCCGCTGGCGTTGAGCATCAACCAGGGCGGGGGCTTCTTCCGTTCGCGCGCCGGGCTTGCGCAGCCGAACATGCAACTGTATTTTTCTCCGCTCAGCTACATGCGGGCTGTGCCTGGTAAGCGGGCGCTGACAGCACCCGACGCGTTTGCGGGTTTCTCTATCTGCGCGCAGCCCTGCCGCCCGAGTAGCCGCGGTTATCTGGAATTGCGCGGGACCGCCCCGGCGCAAGCGCCGCGTATCGTTGCCAATTCGCTGGCCACCCAGCACGACCGCGACGAGATGCTGGAAGCCGCCTTGTTTGTGCGCAAGATGGCGGCTACCCCGGCGTTTCGTGCGGTCATCGACCACGAAATATCTCCCGGCATCGGCGTGCAATCGCCCGCGCAGGTGTTGGACGATATCCGCCAGCGTGCGTCCACCGTGTTTCACCCGGTCAGCACCTGCCGCATGGGGCCCGACCCGCAACAGGCCGTGGTGGACGCCGCGCTGCGCGTGTACGGCGTGCAGGGCCTGCGTGTGATCGACGCATCGGTGTTCCCCACACTCACCTCTGGCAACACCAACGCACCCACACTCATGCTGGCCGAAAAGGGCGCAGACCTGGTGCTGGCCGACAACCGCAATTGACGGGAGGATGCCAAATGAACCCTGCTGACCTGATGGTGGACTGCAAACTCGCTCCCTACTGGTGGGAAGACGTACCCCGGCCGTCGCTGCCCGAGCTGCCATTGCCCGCCACGGTGGATGTAGCCGTCATCGGTGCGGGTTACACCGGCCTGCACGCGGCCCTGCAGACCGCACGTGGCGGCCGTTCCACCCTGGTGCTGGACGCCGAAGAAGCCGGCTGGGGCTGCAGCACCCGCAATGGTGGGCAGGTATCGACCAGCATCAAGCCCAGCTTCGACCAGTTGGCGCGCCGCCATGGCGCAGAGCGTGCGGCGGCCATCCTGCGTGAGGGCCAGCAATCGCTGGCCTGGGTCGCAGACTTTGTACAACGCGAAGGCATCGAGTGCGACTTTGGCCGCGTGGGGCGTTTTCATGCGGCGCACAACGCGGCGCAGTTCGACGCGCTGGCCAAACGCGTCACCATGCAACCCAAGGGCCTGGAGGTGGACGCCCATGTGGTGCCGCGCACCGAGCAGCGCAGCGAACTAGGCACCGACGCGTATTGGGGCGGTGTGGTCTACACCCAGCACTGCTCGGTGCACCCGGCGCGTTACCACCAGGGGTTGCTGGAACGCGCCATTGCGGCTGGTGCCCAGGTGGCAGCACGTTGCCCGGTGACGGGCATCGGGAAGCAGGGTGCACTTTTCAGCGTGACAACACCGCGCGGCACGGTGCTGGCGCGCAATGTCATCGTGGCCACGAATGGCTACACCGGAGGCATCACACCCTGGCTGCAACGCCGGGTGATCCCGATTGGCAGCTACATGATCGCCACCGAGCCCTTGCTGCCTGGCTTGATGGACCGGCTGATACCGAAGAACCGCATCGTCAGCGATACACGCAAAGTGGTCTATTACTACCGCGCGTCGCCCGACCGCAAACGGGTGTTGTTTGGCGGGCGCGTCTCGCACCAGGAGACCGACCCGCGTGTGAGCGGCCCCAGGTTGCACGCCGACATGGTGGCGCTGTTTCCACAGCTGAAGCACACCCGCATGAGCCATTCCTGGTGTGGCTTTGTCGCCTACACCTTTGACGAACTGATGCACGTGGGGCAACACGACGGCCTGCACTACGCCATGGGTTACTGCGGTGCCGGTGTAGGCACCGCCAGTTACTTCGGCATGCGGGTCGGCCAGCAGGTGCTGGGCCTGCCCGAAGGCCGCACCGCCCTCGACGGCCTGGCCTTCGAGACCCGCCCGTTCTACACCGGCAACCCCTGGTTTCTGGCCCCGTCGGTGTGGTACTACCGGTGGAGGGACAGTCGGCCGGTGTGAGTGCATGGTGCGCGCAGCGTTCGGCTGCATAGTTTGATACGCTGTAATCGTTCGACTACACTACTTCCCATGTTCTCAGTCCGGCCACATCCTGCATTCACCGAATGGCTGGAAGGTCTGCCTGATGCCTCGGTCCGTGTCGTAATCGTGGCACGCATCAAACGTCTTGCGCTTGGCTTGATGGGCGATGTTGAGCCGGTCGGTGAGGGCGTATCGGAGTTGCGCATTCATGTCGGAGCAGGTTGGCGCGTGTATTTTGTGCGACATGGCCTTGAGGTGGTTGTGTTGCTGGCCGGCGGCTCCAAGCGCACCCAGAAAGCCGATATCAAGCGTGCCAAGGTTTTGGCGGCAAGGCTGGACTAACCGAAGGAAATAAAGATGGGCCAACGCATAAAAGTTGCCGACCTGCCCGAGTTCGACGCTTCGCCTTACCTCGGCAGCGACGAGGCGGTTGCAGCGTATTTGACCGACATTCTTGAAGCGAATGACTCGGCGCTGCTGGCTTCAGCGCTGGGCGACATCGCCCGCGCGCGTGGCATGGGCGAGATCGCCAAGGCCGCCGGCCTCACGCGCGAAGCGCTTTATAAAGCACTGCGACCCGACGCGCAGCCGCGCTTCGACACCATCAGCCGCGTGTGTACGGCATTGGGGGTGCGCCTGGTGGCGCAAGTGGCGCGTGCTTGATGAAAATTCGATTTGTCGATTGTGTTGAAGTCCAGCGAGGCTCTGGCAACGTTTTTGCGGACCTCGGCGTGCACTATGCCGACAAGCTCAAAGTCAAGACTGGCTTGGTCATCGAAATCAGAAAAAGCCATGCGAAGTCTTGGCTTGACGCAACAAGAAGCCGCGAAAAGAATGGGCATTACGCAGCCCAGGGTATCCGACGTGATGCGTGGCGGACTTCACCAACCTGTCGGAGCGCAAGTTGATGGATTGTCTGACGCGCCTGGGTTACGACATCGAGATCAAGGTGCGACCGGCGAAGGCCGGCGTTGGACACTTGATGCTGGCTATGGCCTGATCGAGCACCCTGCCCACCCATTGCAACTGTTAGGAGATGATCATGTGGACTGACCCCATCGTTGAAGAGCTTCATCAAGCCCGTCAAAAAATGCTCGCCGATGCGCGCGGCGATATTGACGCACTGATGGACAAGGTTCTCGCCCACCAGGCCGCGCAAGACGGGGTTGTCATCGAACTACGATTGCCTGCGCATAAAGCGAATGCGCGGGATCAAGCGGGTGCCGTCGAGCGGCCACACCCTTCGTCGATTTGACGGTGTTGATCGTGCTCTGAAGGGCGCGCACCTCGGAAATTAGCGCTTTCGGGCCGGTCGAATAGATTTAGCAGACACTGTCTGCCAAATTGAGTGCGGCGGGAGAGACTCCATTGCCCGTTGCTCTGAAAGACTTGGCAATGATGCTTGCTACCGATAAAACTAGGCTAGAACGGTTCGTCGTCTCTGGGCGCATCGGGCATTACCGCTCCTTCGTACCCACCATCGCCTTCGTCGTATTCCAGTAGGTCTTCCACATCGTCTAGATCGAAGAAGTGCGACGGATCTTGATTGAACAGTTCTACGGCATCCGGTTTGACGTGAAAAAGCGGGGGCAGCTTTGCTCCTTCGTTGTAGAAGTGGATGTTTTTTGCTAACAGCAGCGAAAAGTGAGGATCCGCCCTGATATGGGTATCCGTAAACCCGCCCCAACCACGTAGCCCCGCTTCATAAGAGAGT
>JANOCN010000755.1:0-4143 GCA_031412185.1 Betaproteobacteria bacterium
TGGGTCTCGGAACCCTTGCCGCCGTGGTGGCCGTCTTCGATGTACTTTTTGGCGTTGTCCCATGCACCGCCGCCGGTACACATGGAAATTGCCACGAACAGACCCGTCACGATGGTGCCCATCAGCAAACCGCCCAGCGCAGCCGGGCCGAGCAGCAGGCCGACCAGAATCGGCACCACTACCGGTAGCAGCGATGGGATCATCATTTCCTTGATGGCGGCTGTGGTCAACATGTCAACCGCCTTGCCGTACTCGGGCTTGGCCGTGCCTTCCATGATGCCCTTGATCTCGCGGAACTGGCGGCGTACTTCGACCACCACCGAACCGGCGGCGCGGCCGACGGCCTCCATCGCCATGGCACCAAACAGGTAGGGGATGAGGCCGCCGATGAACAGCCCGATGATGACCATAGGGTCGCTCAGGTCAAAGCTGATCTTGCTGCCATAGGCTTCCAGCTTGTGGGTGTAGTCGGCAAACAGCACCAGTGCTGCCAGACCGGCCGAACCGATCGCGTAACCCTTGGTCACGGCCTTGGTGGTGTTGCCGACCGCATCCAGCGGGTCGGTGATGTCGCGCACGCTTTTGGGCATTTCCGACATTTCGGCAATTCCGCCGGCGTTGTCGGTGATGGGGCCGTAGGCGTCCAGGGCTACCACAATACCGGCCATGCTCAGCATGGAAGTGGCGGCGATGGCAATGCCGTACAGGCCGGCCATCTTGAAAGCCACCCAGATGGCGGCACAGACAAAAATCACCGGCCAGGCGGTGGAGCGCATCGACACACCCAGGCCGGCAATTATGTTGGTGCCGTGCCCGGTGGTGGACGCCTGTGCGATGTGTTTCACCGGGGGGTACTGGGTGCCGGTGTAGTACTCGGTAATCCACACCAGCGCAGCGGTCAGCACCAGGCCAACTACACAGGCACCGAACAGGCGCATCTGCGCACCGGTACCGCCCAGCGCGTTGTCGGCAATCACTGCATTGGTCACGAAATAAAACGCCACCAGCGACAAGCCACCGGCAACAGCCAGGCCTTTGTACAGGGCCGGCATCACGTTTTTCATGCCCGGCGATGCCTTGACGAAGAAGCAGCCGATGATGGATGCCACGATAGACACCGCGCCCAGCGCCAACGGATAAATCACGGTGCTGTTGCCAGCGCCCGTAACGAGCAGGGCACCCAGCACCATGGTGGCAATCAGCGTAACTGCGTAGGTCTCGAACAGGTCGGCCGCCATGCCGGCGCAGTCGCCCACGTTGTCGCCCACATTGTCGGCAATCACGGCCGGGTTGCGCGGGTCGTCTTCCGGTATACCGGCTTCGACCTTGCCCACCAGGTCCGCGCCAACGTCGGCACCCTTGGTGAAAATGCCGCCACCCAGGCGCGCAAAAATGGAAATCAGCGAAGAGCCGAAGGCAAACCCGATCAACGGGTTGAGCTTGGCTGCCGTTGCGGCACCGTCTGGCACCAGGAACCAGTAAAACGCAGTCACACCCAGCAGGCCCAGGCCCACCACCAGCATGCCGGTGATCGCGCCACCGCGAAACGCCACGTCGAGTGCCGGGCCAATACCGCGTGTGGCGGCCTGCGCCGTCCGCACGTTGGCGCGCACCGATACATTCATGCCGATGAAGCCGCAGGCACCCGACAACACCGCACCGACGACAAAACCGACGGCACTCAAAGAGTCCAGAAACAGCGCGATAAGTACCGTCAGCACCACGCCCACCATGGCAATGGTCTTGTACTGGCGTGCCAGATAAGCGGCGGCACCGGTCTGGATGGCGGCTGCAATTTCCTGCATCCGCGCATTGCCTGCGTCCTGGGAAAGAATCCAGCTGCGTGCCCAAAAGCCGTAACCCACGGCAATCAGACCGCAAACAAGTGCCATAAGCAGCACCGAGTTGCCCGTCATAGTCATCACTCCTAGTTGGTTGGGGACAGGGCATGCCGGGTAAGCATTGCGGTCTGTCCCGCAAAGTCCGAAGACTTCAGTTTCGCTTCAAGGGGCTCAACGCAAGCGAGGCCCCCGCTGCGTTGCTTCCTCGTGCGTCCTGTTCAGGAGTCGATTGGCCAACGCCGGAACTGTAACTGCAAAATTGGCGTTTTCTGGACCGGGCTGTACGTGCGTTGGAAAAATACGGGTTTTCCCGATGCAACGGGTGCTGCGCATGCAGTGCATGGTTTTGGCATGCAGGTGTGTGTGCCACGGCGCGGCCTCAAGCAACAGCACAACAGGTTCACAGCCCGCTTATCATTCGGAATTCAGTTAACCAGAGAGCGCCGCCATGTCTCTTGACGCCGTCACCCCGGGAAACAACGTACCGGAAGCATTCAATGTGATCATCGAAATCCCGATGAATGCCGACCCGGTGAAATACGAGGTGGACAAAGCTTCGGGGGCGATCTTTGTCGACCGTTTCATGAGCACGTCGATGCATTACCCGACCAATTATGGGTATGTGCCCAAGACCATCAGCGGCGACGGCGATCCGGTGGATGTACTGGTTATTACGCCGGTGCCGTTGATTCCTGGCGTGGTGGTTACCTGCCGCCCGATTGGCATCCTCAAGATGCAGGACGAGGCGGGCGAGGACGGCAAGGTGCTGGCCGTGCCCATAGACAAGATTCTATCGATCTATACCCAATGGCAAAGACCCGAAGACCTGAACCCGATGCGCCTGAAAACGATCCAGCACTTCTTCGAACACTACAAGGATCTGGAGGTCGGCAAGTGGGTCAAGGTGCTGGGTTGGGAAGGAGCAGATTCGGCGCGCAAGGAAATCATGGACGGTATCGCCAACTACAACCGGGCCAACGCCTGACGATTTGCGACAGTTTCAACGCTGCGGGTCCGGGAAAATGATCCCGTGCAAGCCGCCTTTGCGCTCGAAATGTTTCCATTGCCCCGCAGGCTGCGCCAGCCGGTCGGCCATCGCCCACCAGGCGCTGGGGTTGAGTCCCAGGCCGACGTGGCTGGCCAGCACTTCAATGTTTTCGCTGTCCGGGTTTATATGGCTGGGTGCCTGAAGGCTGGCCCGCCAGGCTACGATGCCATCGCTGCGCGAATAGATCGACGTGGTGGGCAGCGGCGGCGCTTCTGCCAAGTTGTACCGCGTGGATTCGCGGTCGGCATCGCGTCCGCTGGTGAGTTTATAGATGCGCCAGGCGTTGGTGCTTTTGTGGGAGCCGGCAAACGGTGTGCCCAGAGTAATTACGCAGCGCACCAGGTCAGGCGACTCCTTCGCTAGTTCACGCGCGTAGATGCCGCCCAGGCTCCAGCCAACCAGGCTGACCTTGCTGCCGGTAGCGGCCACCGTGTCGCGCAACTGCGCTCTGGCGGCATGCAACACACCAGCACGCGGGCCGAAGTTGAAGCCCTGGTTCCATCCGCTGACTGCATAACCCCGGTGACCCAGGTAAGCACGTAGCGGCACGGTGGAGGTGTCGCTGGCGGACAGGCCCGGGAACACGATCACCGGATGCCCGTCGCCTTTGGGTGCCCGCCGTAGGGCAAACCACGCCGGTAACAGCGCTCCAAACTCCCATGGTGCACGCAGCTCCATGGCCAGCAAAAACGCACTGGGAGCAGGGTGGTTGGTGGTGGTTGATGAAGCGGCCATCTGGCGGAACGAGGTTTCCTCAACCGCCCTTGCTGGCGAGTCCAAGGCGCTCAATGGTGGACTTTTCGGACGCAAAGGTTTCGCGCGCGAATTTTGTGTAGACATCGGTGTTCATGTAGATCACCGATTGGTCGTACTTGTCAAAGGTTGCCAGAACCGCTGGGTCTTCCAGGGTTTTGCGAAAAGCGTCGTGCAATGTCTTGATGATCGCGGGGTCCATGCCCTTGGGGCCACCGACGCCAAAGGGCGAGTCCGACACCGTCTGATAACCCAGCTCATCGAGCGTCGGCACGTTGGGCCAACGCTTGGTTCGCTTGCTGCCGTAGGTTGCCAGCAGGCGTAATTTGCCAGCGTCTACATGCGGCCCCCAACCGGTGGCGTCGCTGGCGGCCATGATGTGGCCCCCAAGCACGGCTTGCATATTGTCGGCATTGCCCTTGAACGGCACGTGGGTGAGTTTGATGCCAGCACGTTGCGCGAACTCTTCAACTGCCAGGTGCGGGCTGGTGCCTGCGCCGG
>JANOCN010000756.1:0-3514 GCA_031412185.1 Betaproteobacteria bacterium
CGCAACCCTTCCTGGGCCGATGACGCTTCGATGAACAGGTAGTGCCGGCTCGACCCGTTGAGCAGCGCTGCCTTGGCGTCACTGCGGTCGATCGGGTTGTCGTCCACGATCAGCACCCGCAAAGAATTTTGGTCGCCCGCGGTCATACCAGCCGCCGCGCGCGAAACGGGTCTGTGGAGACCCCCGGCAGGGCCACGCGATTCAGCCAGTACTGGAAGATATCCTCCAGTGTGCGCAGACAGGCACCGTATTGCACTTCCTTGACATGGTAGGCATTGGCACCCGCGTCGTAGAAGGCGTCGCGGTCACGCGGATTGCCGCTGGTGGTGTAGATCACCGTCGGCAGTTTGGCCAGCAAGGGGTCGCCGCGTATGCACCGCAGAAAGGTCAAGCCGTCCTGGCCCGGCAGGTTGTGGTCGAGCAGCATCAACGCAAAGGTGCCGCCAGGCTCATTGGCCAGTATCCGCTGGGCAGCGTCGGCATCGGCTGCATGCACCATGCGGTTGTATACATGGGCGCGGCTAGCCGCCTGGACGACGGTGTCGAAATCGTCCTGGTTATCCTCAACCACCAGTACCGGGCGGTGCACGTCGATCCAGTCATGCACCATGCTGTGCGCCCCAATTGGTGGTGTTGCCGCGTGGCAGCGTGAAATAAAACGTGGAGCCCAGGCCCGGCTGGGAATCGAACCAGATCCGCCCCTTGTGCTGCTCTACCATTTTGCGGGCTATCGTCAATCCTGCTCCGCTGCCCCCGCCAAATGCGTCGTGCGGGTGCAGGCGCTTGAATATCTCAAACACTCGCTCCCGGTGCTGCGTGTCGATGCCGATACCGTTGTCACGCACATAGAAAATTGGGTCGCCCCCGGCTTCCTGGGGTGTTGAAGCGGGTCGTGTCCATGTCGGCGGTGCATCTTGTACTTCAAGGTAGCCAATCTCCACCCAAGGCTGCGCCTTGTCGTTGTATTTCACCGCATTGGAAATCAGGTTGGAGAAAATCTCGCGCACGCGCACCCGGTCAGCATGTGCCGCCGGCAAAGGCCGTGGCACGCGCACCTCGACCGTGCTTTCGGCAAGGCGGGCGCCCAGCATTTCCATCGATTCAACCAGAACCGGGCCGAGGTCAATGTCGGCGCAGTCCAGGGACAGGCGGCCGATGCGGGAATAGTGCAGCAGTGCATCGAGCAATGTGTCCATGCGCACGGTCTGGCGCAGCAGCCATTCGACCCGCCCGGCGTCCTGCGCGCGGCCGGCTTTGGCATCCTCCAGAAAGAGATGGGCATACTTGTTGATGCCGCGCAATGGCTCTTTCAGGTCGTGCCCGGCCACGTAGGCGAAGGCGTCCAGTTCAGCATTGCTGCTGGCCAACTCGGCATTTGCCTGCGCCAGCTGCTCGGCGCGCACCACGACCAGGTCCAGCACCATGCGCCGCAGGCTCTGGGCGGCCTCGATTTCCACATTTCTCCACGGCCTTGAGCGCCCGCGCACCTGCTCCTGCCAGAGGTCGAAACTTTGCCGTGGCGTCAGGCGCGGGCCTTGCGCGCCAACAGCGGTGGGTTTCTCGTGCGGGTTACCAGCCCAGTTGTAGGTCTGCACCTGCTCGCCACGAAACCAGATGATCAGCGCACTGTCGGCATGCCGCGACACTGCAGTCGCGAGGACCCCGCTGGCCAAAGCGGCAAACGCGCGGGCTGGCGGGTAGGCAGCACCTAGTGCATCGGTGGCGAACACCTGGAACGGGCTATGCGCCTGATCAATGCGCTCGCGCAACCACGTGGCCAGCGCACTCAGCTGCTGCTCGTCGGGGGTGCGGCCCGCCGTCTGCCAAAGCGCTTGCTGGAAAATGGCTACCCCGTCGGCGTGGACTCCATCCAGCAAACCTGGCGTTCCCTGGCCCAAGACTGAAAGCTGGCCGTCGCCCGCCGAGCGTGCCAACACGGCCAGATGCACGGCGTCCAGATGGGTCCGGTACTCCAGGTGCTCACGCAGCTCGGCCCCGACGATTTCGAGCGACGCGATCTGCGCCAGAAACTCGGCCGCAGAGCGCAAGGGATACGGCAGCGCCGTCGGCGTGCTGTGGTGACAGGCAATCAGCCCCCACAGTGCGCCATCGCGCAATATCGGCATCGTCAAGCTCGCCGCTACACCCATGTTCTGCAGGTATTCGGTGTACATCACCGATGCGCCGCGCAGGGCGCAATAGGTCATCTCCAGCGGGTGCCCGGTGTCCGGGTTCAACAAAGGCACCATTTCGCAGAGCTCGCCCTGCGCGTCGGGCAGCGGGCGAACGCCAATTTTCTTGAATATCTCACGCGCAGGCCGCGGAATGTCAGCCGCCGGATAACGCAGCCCCAACCAGGACGGCAGATCTTCGCGCCGCGCATCGGCCACCACTTCGCCGCTGTCGTCGGCATGGAACCGGTACACCATGGCCCGGTCGAGCCCGGTGATGCTACGCGCCTCGCGCGCCACCACTTCGCAAAATTCAGCCAGCGTTTGCGTTGCCTTGAGGTGGCCAATGGTTCGCCGGACCATCGAAAAGTAGTCGCCGTCCTGCCCAGCGACGGGTCTGCCCCGGCCACTCGGCTCCAGTTCCAGCAGCAGCACCCCGCCCGCTGTGTGAACGGTCATGTCCATCATGCCCACACCTTCTGGCGACCCAGGCAAGCGGCATGTCAAGGCATAACAGGGGTTGCACTCCAGTGCCTGGGTGCGGACCACCTCCCGGATGCGCAGCGCAGCGGCCTCGCCAGCCACTTCTGCCAAGCCGCTGCCCAGCACCTGGTCGACGGACGATCCGGTCCAGCGGGTACAGTTTTCGCTGACCTGGGTCACGACCAGATCGGCCAGGCGCAACACCAGCAGCAGGCCATGCGCCTGGATGCAGCCCGGCGTCTGCACTGGCTCGTCGTCGCAATTGGAGAGCGTTATGCCGTGGCGCTTGATGCTGTACGGAACTGGCAGCGTGGTGGCTGGCGTCATGTGGGCAGCTGCAAGCGGCGCGTGGTCGTGCGCTACTGCCACGGCAGCGGTTCCTTGACCCACCCTGCGTTCAAGGCCAGACGAAGTGGCTGCCACGCGCACTCGCAGGCCCCTCGAGCCAGAAGCGAACCTCGGCGGCGAGCGTCATCACATCCACGGGCTTGGCGATGTAGCCGTCAAAACCGGCGGCGCGCAAACCCAGTTGGTCCCCTTTGACGGCATACGCCGTGAACGCCACGATGACGATGTGCCGCGTCTTGGGGTCGGCCTTGAGTTGTCGCGTCAGTTCCATGCCGTCCATTACCGGCATCTGGATGTCCATCAATATGACATCGGGCAGAAAGGCCGGTATACGCACCAGCGCCTGCATGGCACCGGAAGCAGTCTCGACGACGTAAGCGGCCGCATTCAGGACGAACTTGGTCATTTCGATGAACATCTCGTTGTTGTCGACGACAAGCACTCGTTTCGGTTTCATCATTGGTTTGCGTCCAGTTAAATCCAGACCCGCGCAGCACGCCCAGAGTTCTGAG
>JANOCN010000757.1:0-5017 GCA_031412185.1 Betaproteobacteria bacterium
CGCTAAGTTTCTTGGTGATCGCACTGTCGCCGCACATTGGGCAGGCCACCAGACCACGCGTTTGTTGGCTGATGAAATCTTCCTCGGACGCAAACCAGCCTTCAAAAGCATGCGTTTGGGCGCATTGAAGATCGAGGACTTTCATGGCCCGATTATCCCGCAGCGTCTGCGGGCGGTGCCGCACGCCAGTCCAATGCCCATGCACCCGACAAGACGTTTTGCAGCCACAACGTCCCCACCTGGGTCTTGCCGTCGGTTACGGTACCGTCGAAACACCATTGCACAAGCTCAGCCGGTGTGGCTGTAAAAACGTCCAGAAACTCGCCCGGATCGAGCTGGCGCTGCCCTGCGGTGAGGTCACGGGCGAACCAGATGTCTATAAATTCGGTGCAGTATGCCGGCACCGGATTGAGTACACCGGCATGCGCCCACTGTGCAGCGCTGTAACCGGTCTCTTCACGCAGCTCGCGACGGGCGCACAGCCAGAGGTCTTCTTCTGGGTCACGTTTGCCTGCCGGAAACTCCACGATTACCCGGCCCAGCGGATAACGAAACTGGCGCTCCAGCACCACCTGCATCTGGCCCGACGGCCCGGTAATCAGCGGTATCACCATCACGGCGCCCGGATGCACCACATACTCGCGTGTGGCGTGCGCGCCGTCCGGCAACAAGACAGTGTCGCGCATAGCCTGCAGGAAGCTGCCCTGGAGAATCTGCTGGCCCGAGACTTTGGTCTCGTGCAGGTGGCTGGCGGCAGGTGCCATGTGCACCCGGTTCAGGCCGCCATCATGCGGGCGACCGAGCGTGCGCACAACGCCATCAGCGAGCCTGGCAACAGACCCAGCAGCAGTACCAGCGCGCCGTTGATGGAAAGCACCAGCCGGATGTCCATCGGGGCAACGATCGGCGCGGTCTGCACTGGCGAGTCAAAATACATCAGCTTCACCACCCGCAGGTAGTAGAAAGCTCCGACCAGCGACATCAAGACGGCGAAGACTGCCAGACCGATGTGCACCGCCTGGCCCGATGATATAAGCGCCTGCAGCACCGACAGCTTGGCGTAGAAACCCACCATGGGAGGAATACCGGCCAGCGAGAACAGGCACACCGCCATGACCGCCGCGTACAGCGGGCTGCGCTGGTTCAGGCCCGCAAAGTCGGCGATCTCTTCGCTCTCGAAACCTTTGCGCGACAACAGCAGGATGATGCCGAAAGCCGCCAGCGTGGTCAGCACGTAGGTCACCACATAAAACATCGACGAGCCATACGCGTCGGCGGTGGATATGGTGTTGCCGTTAATGACGCCCGACATCATGCCGAGCAGCACAAAACCCATCTGCGAAATAGTGGAGAACGCCAGCATGCGCTTCAGGTTGGTCTGCGCAATCGCAGCCAGGTTACCCACCAGCAGCGAACCAACGGCCAGCAGCATCAGCATGTGTTGCCAGTCCAGCGCCAGCGGCAACAGCCCCTCCACCAGCAAACGCATGAAGATCGCGAATGCCGCAAGTTTGGGTGCGCCGCCGATGAGCAGCGTCACCGTGGTGGGTGCGCCCTGGTAGACGTCGGGAATCCACATGTGAAACGGCACCACGCCGAGTTTGAACGCCAGCCCAGCCACAATGAACACCAGCCCGAACACCAGTACCTGGTGCCGTACCTGGCCGCTCGCGATGGACTGCGCAACTTCGTTCACGTCCAGGGAGCCGGTGGCACCGTAGAGCATCGACATGCCGTACAACAGGAAACCCGAGGCCATGGCACCGAGCACAAAGTATTTCATGGCCGCTTCGGTAGCGACCGGGCTGTCGCGGCGCAGCGCCACCAGCGCGTAGCTTGAGAGCGTGAGCAGCTCCAGCCCCAGGTAGATGACCAGGAAGTTGTTGCCACCAATCATGATGAACATGCCCAGCAGCGCAAACAGCGAAAGCGTGAACAACTCGCCACCCAGCAGCATGTCGCGGTCGCGTGCGTAGGGCCGCCCGTACACCAGAGTCACCAGCACGGCCAATGCGGCAAAACACTTGAGCCAGTTGCCCATCTGGTCGCTGATCACCAGTTTGCCAAAGCCATACTGGTTCAGGCCACTGATTGCGTATTGCGCCTGCATGATGGCCAGCAGCGCCAGGGTGGCAATCGTCAGGCCGTAGGTCACGCTGCGCCCGGCCGTCTTGACACGCAGGTCCACCAGGGCGATCACACACGCCAGCGCCAACAGGATGATCTCCGGGTAGACGGTGATCCAGCTGTAGTTGTCAATCATGGATCTCTCAATTCAACTTGGACACGGCGACATGCTTCAGCAACGCGGCTACCGAGCTGTCCATCACATCGGTAAAGGGCTTGGGGTACACGCCCATGACCAACACGGCGACCGACAGCAGTGTCAGCATGAGGAACTCGCGTGCATTGATGTCGGCCAGCGCCTTCACCTGTTCGTTGGCTACCGGACCCAGGTACACACGCTTGAACATCCACAGCGTATAGGCAGCGCCAAATATCAGCGCAGTGGCAGCGGCAAGCCCGATCCAGAAATTCGCCTTGACGGCGGCCAGGATCACCATCCACTCGCCCACAAAACCTGCAGTGCCCGGCAAGCCGCAATTGGCCATGGCAAACAGCAGGGCGAATGCCGTGAATTTGGGCATGGTGTTGACCACACCGCCATAACTGGCAATCTCGCGCGAATGCATCCGGTCGTACAACACACCGATTATCAGGAACATGCCGGCCGACACAAATCCGTGCGCAATCATCTGCACCAGCCCACCGGATACACCAAGGTCACTGAAAACAAAGAAACCCAGCGTGACAAAGCCCATGTGTGCTACTGACGAATAGGCCACCAGCTTCTTCATGTCGCGTTGCACCATGGCCACCAGCCCGACGTAGACCACGGCTATCAGTGACAGCGCCACCATGAGCCAGGCCCACTCACGCGAAGCATCGGGTGCAATCGGCATCGAGAAACGCAGGAATCCGTAGGCACCAAGTTTGAGCATGATGGCGGCCAGCACGGCCGACCCGCCAGTGGGCGCCTCTACGTGGACATCGGGCAACCAGGTATGCACCGGCCACATCGGCACCTTGACGGAGAACGCCGCCAGAAAGGCGAAAAACAGCAGGGTTTGGGTGCTGCCTTCGAGTGGCAGCTTGTGCCAGGTGGCCAGATCAAAACTACCGCCTGACTTGGTGTACAGGAAGATCAGGGCGATCAACATCAGTAGCGAACCCAGCAGCGTGTACAGGAAGAACTTGAACGCCGCGTAGATTTTGTTGGGCCCGCCCCAGATACCGATGATCAGGTACATCGGGATCAGCGTGGCCTCAAAAAACACATAGAACAACAAGCCGTCGAGAGCGCTGAATACACCGATCATCAGGCCGCTCAGAATCAGGAACGCGCCCATGTACTGGTTGACGCGTTCGGTGATCACCTCCCATCCGGCAATCACCACCACCAGGTTGATAAACGCGGTGAGCACCACAAACCACAGCGAGATGCCGTCCAGGCCCACGTGGTAGCTGACGTTGAAACGCGGTATCCACGACGTCTTCTCGACAAACTGCATCGCCGCCGAGCCCAGCTCGAAACCACCGTAGAGCGGCAGCGTGACCATGAACGACGCAAAGGCGCCGACCAAGGCGACCCAGCGCACTGCATTGGCCTGCTCGTCACGGCCCACTACCAGCAGGATGACACCGAAGACGATCGGCATCCATATCGCCAGGCTCAACAATCCCATTTTTATTATTCTCCTAACGCCAGACGAAATAGGTCATCAGTACAAAAATGCCCAGAATCATCGACAGCGCATAGTGGTACAGGTAACCCGACTGGAGCCGGCGCACGACACCCGACACCCAGCCCACGACTTTCCAGGATCCGTTAACGAGCAAACCGTCGATCAGCACCTGGTCGCCGCCCTTCCACAGGCCGGTGCCCAGGCCACGCGCCGCGCGTGCCAGCACGTTTTCGTTGAACCAGTCCATGTAGTACTTGTTCTCCAGCACGCGGTACAGGAATCCGAAGCGCGCTTTCAGCGCGGCCGGAACTGCTGGCTTGAGCACATAGAACACATACGCCAGCACCACACCGGCAAGCGCCAGCCAGAACGGTGGCATCGACAAGCCGTGCAGCGCCATCGCACCGGCACCGTGGAACATTTTTTTCAGCTCGGTCATCGCCGGGTGATTGGCAGAATCCACCACAATGGCGCCGTCAAAGAAGTCGCCGTACAACATCGGGCCTACCGTGAGGTAACCGATCACGACCGACGGGATCGCCAGCAGCACCAGCGGCACGGTGACGACCCAGGGCGACTCGTGCGGCTTGGTACCCGGCGTCAGGCCGTGGTGGTCGTCGTCGGCAGACGCATCGGCATGGCCATGGCCGTGCTGGTCGTGCGCCTTGCCAAAACGCTCCGTCCCATGGAACACCAGGAAGTACATGCGAAACGAATAGAACGCCGTTACGAACACACCCACCAGCACCGCGAAATAACCAAACCCGGCCCCGGCGATGTTGGTGGCATGCAGCGCCTCGATAATGGTGTCCTTGGAGAAAAAGCCCGCGAAGGGCGGCAAGCCTGCGTTGGCAAGCGCGCCGATCATCATGGTGAGGTAGGTAATCGGCAGGTATTTGCGCAGCCCGCCCATCTTGCGCATATCCTGCTCGTGATGCATGGCGATAATCACCGAGCCCGCGCCGAGGAACAGCACCGCCTTGAAAAACGCGTGGGTGAACAGATGGAACACCGCCGCCGAGTACGCCGACGCGCCCAGCGCCATCGTCATGTAGCCGAGTTGCGACAAGGTGGAATACGCCACTACGCGCTTGATGTCGTACTGCACAGTGGCGATCAGTGCCATGAAAAACGCGGTAATCGCGCCGATGGTCATGACGAAAGTCAGCGCCGTGTCGGACAACTCGAACAATGGCGACATGCGCGCCACCATGAAGATGCCTGCGGTCACCATCGTCGCCGCGTGAATCAGCGCCGAAATCGGCGTCGGG
>JANOCN010000758.1:0-5702 GCA_031412185.1 Betaproteobacteria bacterium
CCGCCATCTCTGCGGTCTGCAGATCGCGAATTTCCCCCACCATGATGATGTCCGGGTCCTGACGCATCAGCGCCCGCAAGCCTTCGACAAAACTGAAGTCGAGTTGGGGCTGCACCTGGGTCTGGTTGAACGCGGGCTCGATCATCTCGATCGGGTCTTCCACGGTGCAGACGTTCACTTCTTCAGTGGCCACCCGTTTCAGGGTCGAATACAACGTGGTGGTCTTGCCGGACCCGGTGGGCCCGGTCACCAGAATGATGCCGTGGGCATTCTTGACCAAGGCCTCCCAGCGCTGCGCATCGTGGGCGGCGAAACCGAGGGCATCCAGGTCCTTGACCGCGTGGTCCGGGTCAAAAATGCGCATCACCATTTTTTCGCCAAAAGCGGTGGGCAGCGTGGAGATACGCATCTCGATCTCGTCGCCGCGCGGGTTGCGGGTTTTGATGCGCCCGTCCTGCGGCCGGCGCCGCTCCACCACGTCCATGCGCCCGAGCAGCTTGATACGCGCCGTCATGGCGGTAAGCACCCCCATCGGCATCTGGTACACCGGGTGCAGGATGCCGTCGATCCGAAAACGTATCACGCCCTGCTCGCGGCGCGGCTCCAGATGGATGTCACTGGCGCGCTGGTCAAACGCGTATTGCCACAACCAGTCCACCACCTGCACCACGCCCTGGTCACTGGCGTCCAGCTGTTTGTTGGTCTTGCCTAGTTCGACCAGTTGCTCAAAACTCGCACCGCCACTGTTGCCACCCGATTTCATGGCCGAGCGCACCGACTTGGCAAGCGCAAAGAACTCGGCCGTGTAGCGCGTGATCTCGTGCGGGCTGGCCACCACGCGGCGTACACTGCGGCGCGACTGCCGCTCGACTTCCGCCACCCAGTCGGTAATGAAAGGCTCGGCGGTGGCCACCACCACTTCGGTCGGTGTCACCTGCACCGGCAACACCCGGTGCCGCTCGGCGTAACCGGCACTCATGGCATCGGCCACCTTGCCTACATCCACCCGCAGGGGATCGATACGCAGATAGTCCAGCCCGGCGCGGGCCGCCAGCCACTGGGTCAGCGATTCGATGTCCAGCGCGCGGCCGTCACTGGCGCGGCGCATCGACACGCTGGCCAGGCGCACCAGCGGGTGCTGGGCACTTTCGGCCTGGGCGCAGCGCGTGATGGTGCGCTGGGCTTCGTCATCTGCAATAATGCCGTCCGCGCGCAACCACCCGACCAGACTGCGCCAGTCCACCGGCCCGACATGGACCGGTTTGGCAGCGGGCTTGGCCTTGCTGACAGCTGTCATGGCACCAGCGGTTTCAACACCCGCACCCATTGCGCGGCGGGCAGGCCCCATTGCTTCTCGATCAGGTCTGCGCGACCCGACAATTGCGCGCGCGCAGGGCGCGAACGCTGCCGCTGT
The DNA here is from genome assembly GCA_031412185.1 of Betaproteobacteria bacterium. Lineage (GTDB taxonomy): Bacteria > Pseudomonadota > Gammaproteobacteria > Burkholderiales > Burkholderiaceae_C > CAISIP01. The sequence goes on from JANOCN010000758.1 coordinate 1,415, forward strand.
GCCAACACCACCGTGTTGCCCTCGCGCGTAGCCTTGAACGGCCAGATGGCGTCGCGCCCGAACGCGGCCGCTATCTTCTCAACGCTGCGCGCATAACTGGACGCGCGCCCAAACAGGTTGACCGCCAGGCACCCATCTTCGGTAAGCAGGCGTCGGCAATCGGCGTAGAAGGCCTCGCTGTCAAGCACCGGTGCCGCCGCGTCGTGGTCGTACAGATCGATCTGCAGGGCGTCTACCGTGCCCCACCAGCGCGGGTCGCGGATCTCCTGTGCGGCATCCGCCAACACCACCTGCAGCCGGGCATTCTCGGCCGGCAACTTGAACCAGCCGCGGCACGCGGTCAGGACTTTGGGGTTGAGCTCGATGGCCACGGTCTGCATGCGCAGCACCTTGTGGCAAAACTTGGTCAACGAGCCGGCCCCCAGGCCAAGCTGCATGGCGCGGCGCCGGGTAACCGAGGTGGGGTCTACAAAAAGCAGCCATGCCATCATGCGCTGGATGTACTGGTGCACCAGCACCTGCGGCGAATCGATCAGCATCGACCCCTGTATCCAGACCGAGTCCAGGTGCAGGTGGCGAACTGCCCCTTCATCGGAAAAATGCACGTCGGGGAGCAGATCGGTATCGGTCAATGCCATGCGCGGTTATACCAGCAAGCGGCGCACCTTTGGTAAGGCGGCACAGGCGTTGGCCAGTGTCGCGCTGGCCAGGTCGTCAGGCGACATATGCCGCAGCCCAGCGACCACAGCGGCGATGCGTGGAAGCTCAGCGGGTTCGTTGCGCCCCTGCAGCGCGCCAGCGGCTCGCTCGGCAGCGGTCCGGTAGAGCCAGTGCGGTGGGATATCCGGCGCATCGGTCTCAAGTACCAGCACGTCAAGCGGCAGGCTGGCGGCCAGGCGGCGCAACTGCAGGGCACGCTCGAAGGTCACCGCGCCGCCGAAACCCAGCTTGAAACCGAGCTGGGCGAACGCCGTCGCTTGCTGGGTGCTGCCCGCAAATGCGTGCGCCATGCCGCTCCAGGGCCTGCCGACTTGGGCGACGGCGCGCAGGCCACGCAGCAGCCGGTCTGCCGAGCGGCGCACATGCAAGATGACCGGCAGCCCGTGCTTGCGCGCCAGCTTGAGTTGCTCTATATAGAAGTACTCTTGGCGCTCACGCAGCGGGCTCTGGCACAACTCGGGGACGAAGAAGTCGAGCCCGATCTCGCCCACCGCAACCAGCAGCGGATCGTTGATCGATGCCGCCAGTTGCCGGTCCAGCGTCTGCAGGTCGGCGTCCTGCGCCTTTTTGACATACAGCGGGTGGATACCCAGGGCATAACTGTCGCCTTGCGCGTGGGCCAGCGCAGCCACCTGAGCAAAATTGCCGACCTCGACTGCTGGCAGAATACAGTGCACCACCCCTGCGGCTCTGGCGCGTGCGCGCATGGCGTCACCATCCACCGCAAAATCCGGCGCATCGAGGTGGCAATGGGTATCGATCCAAACCGCCATACAGGGAAAACCCTCTCAGTCAAAGCCTTGTTTTGCCACTAGATTGTCATGTGAACGTCACCTTGTCTGGCTATCTTGCCACTGGGCAGTCGCTCGTCAGGCCGCGCCTTCTTCCGGTCTCCTCGTCTACGCAATTTTGCCTCCAACCTCCTAGGAAGTTCCATGAAAACAAAAATCGCACTCGTTGCGGCAACCCTGGCGCTTGCGCTGGCAGGCTCTGCCCTGGCCCAGGAAAAAACCCTGCGCCTGCTCACTTGGGCCGACTACGTGCCGGCTGACATACAAGCCCAGTTTGAAAAGGAAACCGGCTACAAGGTCGAACTGACCTTGTCCAACAACGAAGAAATGATCTCCAAGCTGCGCGCTACCGGGGGGGCCGGGTTCGACCTGGCGCAACCTTCGCAGGACCGCATCACCGGGCCACAGCAGGAGTTCAAGATCTACAAGCCGATGGACCTGAGCAAACTCAAGACCGACCTGTTCATCCAGTCGATGCTGACCGCCACCAAGAAAAACACCACGCTCGACGGCAAGGTCTACGGCCTGCCCCACATCTGGGGCACCGATGGGCTGGTGGTCAACACCAAGTTGGCCAAGATCAGCAACTATCCGGATCTGTGCAAAGCCGACTACAAAGGCAAAACCGCTGTGCGGCTGAAGCGTCCGACCCTGCTCGCTTTTGCGTTCGCCTCCGGCAAGGACCCGTTTGCGCTTTATAACAACCCCAAGGCCTACAGCGCACTGATGGATGATGTGGGCAAGACCATGATTGCCTGCAAGGCGAACCTGAAATTCTTCTGGGACAACAAGGACCAGTTGCTCAACGGCATGCGCACCGATGAAATCGTCGGTGCCATGATGTGGGACACCGGTGGCTGGAAACTCAACAGCGAGAAGGCCGACATCCAGTACATCGCCCCCAAGGCCGGTGCGCTGGGCTGGATCGACACTTTCGCCATCCCCGCCAAAGGCCGCAATGATGCTGCCGCCTACGCCTGGATCAACTTCAACATGCGCCCGGAAATTGCCGCCAAAGTGGCTGGGGCGGCTGGCAACTTCACCGCTTCCAAGGGCGCTGACCAGTTGATGGACGCCAAACTCAAGGCGCAGTTTGCAGCCAGCTTCCCGGCCGCTGCGCTGAACAACGTCAAATGGTACCCGGCTGTGCCCGCCGGTCTGGAAGAAATCGAAGGCCGTGTGTTGGACCGCATCAAAGCCGCCAACTGAACCTTCGCAGCGCCGCGGATGCAGCCTGTTGACCTGGAAACCCGGCGCGTTGGCAAACGTTACGCCGGGCATGTGGCGGTCGACGCGTTGTCGTTCTCGGTAGCGCGCGGCAGCTTCTTCTCCATCCTCGGCCCATCCGGTTGCGGCAAGACCACTTTGTTGCGGCTGGTAGCCGGTTTTCTGGCACCGGACTCGGGTGACATCCTGATCGGTGGGGCGTCGATGGCCGGTGTGCCGCCGAATCGGCGACCGGTGAATATGGTGTTCCAGCACCTGGCCCTGTTCCCGATGATGTCGGTCGGGCAGAACATCGGGTACGGCCTGGCCCGCAGGGGCCTGCCAGCCAAAGAGATTGCGTCGCGCGTGGGGGCCATGCTCGAGCGGGTGAGTTTGCCAGGTGCCCAGGAAAAACGGGTAGACCAGCTTTCGGGCGGGCAGAAGCAGCGGGTGGCAATTGCGCGCAGCCTGGTGCTGGAGCCTACGCTGCTGTTGCTCGATGAGCCCTTGGGCGCGCTGGACCTGAAATTGCGCGAACACATGAAGATAGAGCTCAAGCAGCTGCAGGCGTCGTTTGGAACTACCTTTGTCTACATCACCCACGACCAGTCTGAAGCGCTGGTTCTGTCAGACCAGGTAGCTGTCATGCAGGCCGGCCGGTTCGAGCAGGTGGGCACTCCGCAGTCGCTCTATTACGAGCCCGAGACACCGTTCGTGGCCGGTTTCGTGGGTGCCAACAACCGATTCAGCGGTCGGGTGGCGCAGTTGAGTGGCGACCTGGTGGAGGTCACGACCAACCAGGGGATGACGCTGTTTGCGCGCAACCGGGGCGCGGTTGCCGTGGGCGCAGCAGCGGCAGTATTCGTACGCCCGGAAGTAGCGATGCTGGCACGGGATTTTGGATTGCTACCTGCCAGCCAGCCGCGTTACCGGGCCACCGTGAGCAGCCTGCTGTTTGATGGTGCCAACTCTGCCGTGCTGGTGCGCGAGCAGCCCTCTGGCACCGAGTTTCGTATCGCCTTGCCACAGACCGGGCAATTTGCCGACCTGGCGGTGGGCGAAGCGGTGGCATTCGGGTTTGACCCGGAGCGCGCCTTGTGTTTTGGGGCACCGGGCGATGCTGTCTAAGCCCGCACCTGGCGCCGCGCAGCGTCGATTGATGCTGGGCCTGCTGCTGGCCCCCGCAGTGTTGTGGCTGTTCGGACTGATCGTGTTGCCGCATATCGAGTTGGCTGTTTTGTCGCTGCGTGCACGGGTTGCGCCTGGGCAATACGAGCCCAGTCTGCGCCAGTACCAGACCTTTTTTGAAGAGCCGCTGTACTGGCATACGTTTGTGCGTACCGCCCTCATGTCGATCCTGGCCACGCTGCTGACGCTGCTGCTGGCGTTCCCGATTGCCTGGACCATCGCCAAGATCGCCCGCGGGCGGGCCAGGTCGCTGCTGTTCGTGGCCTGTCTGATTCCGTTCTGGGTCAGCGAGACTGTGCGTACGTTGGGCTGGATGATCCTGCTGCGCGAGTCGGGTGTGGTACCTGCCGTGCTGGTACAAATGGGTTTGACTGCCATGCCGG
>JANOCN010000759.1:0-3955 GCA_031412185.1 Betaproteobacteria bacterium
CGAGCTGGTGGCACGGGACGATACCCGGCAACGCGACATCCCGCTTTTGGCCTATCTGCCCAACACCCCGGGGTTGGCACCGGTGGTGCTGTTCAGCCACGGGCTCGGCGGTAGCCGCCATGGCAGCGCGTTTCTGGGGCATCACTGGGCCGCGCGCGGGTATGTCGCCCTGTTTGTGCAACACCCCGGAAGCGACGACTCGGTATGGAAAGAGGTGGCGCCTGCCGCACGCATGGCTGCGCTTCGCGGCGCTGCGAGTATGCAGAACACGTTGCTGCGCGTGCAGGACGTGCCGGCGGTGTTGGACCAGCTCAAACGCTGGACCGATGATGGCAACCATCGGTTGGGTGGGCGGGTGGACATGCAGCGTATTGGCATGTCGGGCCATTCCTTTGGGGCCGTCACCACGCAGGCGCTCAGTGGGCAGCGCGCCGCCAATGGCAAACAGCCATTTACCGATAGCCGCATTCGCGCGGCGGTGGTGATGAGCCCCGACAGCGCGCAGGCGGGGGTCACGCCAGCACAGTCGTTTGGTGCCGTGGCGATTCCCTGGTTGCTGATGACCGGAACCCGGGACACAGCGTTTGTCGGCAGCGCAACCGTGGCGTCCCGGCTGGCCGTGTTCCCAGGGTTGCCGACCGGCGGCAAGTACGAGCTGGTGCTGGACCAGGCGGAACATTCGGTGTTTACAGAGCGCGGGTTACCTGGCGAGCGCGGGCAGCGCAACGCCAACCATCACCGCGTCATCCTGGCTATCAGCACGGCTTTCTGGGACGCCTGGCTGCGTGACGATGCGAGTGCCCGTGAGTGGCTGGATGGTTATGGGCCCTCGAGCGTGCTGGAGTCGGCCGACCGCTGGCAGAAAAAGTGACGCGGGTTATCGACCCGCCACTACTGGAAGCGCGGCACAGCGCCGACTGGGGGTTGACGCCCCTGCAAGTGCAAGCCCGCATCGCCACCAATGATCGGCTGAACGCAGACACCGTGTTGCAGGGGCGGGGACTGGCAGACTGGCTGGTGCAAGGCTGAAGGCCAACCCGGCTGACGCAACCTGCACAGGGCTTTCACATCGCCTGCTCCAGCATCCCCCGATACTCCTCAGCGGTCGCAATGCGTGGGTTGGTCTTGTGGCAGTGGTCGGCCAGCGCACCGGTAATGATCTGGTCGAGCTGTGACGCCTGCACACCCATGGCCGCAAGACCGGACGGCAGACCGAGACGCTGGTTCATGTCCACAATGGCCGCACCGATGTCGTCTGCCGACGCCAAACCCATGGCGCGCGCCATGCGCTCCAACCGCTTTTCCTTGCGCACTGACTCGGCTTGGGCATTGAACGCGAGCACTGCAGGGAGAAACATGGCGTTCAACGTACCGTGGTGCAGGCGCGGGTCCACGCCACCCAGGCTGTGGCTGAGCGAATGTACGCAGCCCAGCCCCTTCTGGAACGCCATCGCCCCCTGCATGGCGGCACTCATCAGGTTGAGTCGCGCTTCGCGATCGTTGCCATCAAAGGTGGCACGCTCTATGAAACTCCAGCCGCGTTCCAGCCCATCCAGGGCAATACCGTCGGCGGGCGGGTTGAAGGCCGGTGCCATGAAGGTTTCCATGCAATGGGCGATAGCGTCCATACCGGTGGCCGCAGTCAGGCGGGGCGGCAGACCGAACGTGAGTTCAGGGTCGCAAATGGCAGCCTTGGGTACGAGATGCCAGGAGTGGAAGCCCAGTTTGCGTCCATCGTCCAGGATCAGGATGGCACCACGCGCTACTTCGCTGCCGGTGCCGCTGGTGGTGGGCACGGCAATCAGGGGTACTGCCTGGTCGGTGATGCGTGGCGAGCCGCCTTCAATCGTCGCGTAGTTTTTCAACGGACCAGCGTGGCGCGCTGCAATCGCTACACCCTTGGCGCAGTCGATTGCAGAGCCGCCGCCAACAGCGATCAGCCCGTCGCAGGCGTTGGTGTGGAACAGCGCAGTCGCCGCACGTACGGCAGCTTCAGTTGGGTTGGAGGGTGTCTGGTCGAACACTGTGACGTGCAAGGCGGCAAGTGCATCGAGTGCCTTTTGCAACACGCCCGCCGCCTTGACACCCTGGTCTGTCACTACCAGCGGGCGCGAGATGCCTGTCCGCTCGCATTCTTGCGCCAGCAACCGGATGGCCCCGAAATCAAACTGGACCTGTGTGATGTAGTGGATCAAAGCCATGGCAGATAGCGGGTAGGATAAAAGCCAGACTGTAGCGCGGCAACACTGCCGATGCCAGCAGCCCCACAAGCATGAACCTATGACTGAACCAAAACTCCAGGGTTTCCGGCTGGTCCACCGCTTGCGCGTACGTTGGGCCGAGGTGGACCAGCAGCGGATTGTTTTCAATCCGCATTACTTGATGTATGTTGACAACGCGTTTGCCGACTACTGGCGGGCGCTCGCCATACCCTACGAATCCATCCCCGGTTCGCTGGGTGGCGACCTGTACGTCAAGAAGTCAAGCGTCGAGTACCACGGCTCGGCGCGGCTGGACGACATGCTCGACATTGGGCTGCAGTGTGCACGCATCGGCAATTCTTCGATGATTTTTCGCAGCGGCATTTTTCGGAGCGACACACTGCTGGTGTCGGCGGAGCTGGTCTACGTGTTTGCTGACCCGGCGACACAAACGTCTAAGCCGGTTCCTGCCGCACTGCGCGAATTGCTGCTCTCTTACGAGGCCGGGGCGGTGCCGCTGGAAATCCGGGTCGCCAGTTGGACCGAAGCAGGCGCGTTGGCCAGCACGCTGCGGCGCGAGGTTTTTACTACCGAGCTGGGTATACCCGCCGACCTGGGGCAGGATGCCGCCGATCTGGACGCACTGCATGTGCTTGTGTGCAACCGGTTTGGCCAATTGCTGGCTACCGGCCGCTTGGCGACAGAGGCGCCGGGGGTTGCCAGAATCGGTCGGGTGGCGGTGCACCGGGCGATGCGTGGTAGCGGTTTTGGCCGTGCCGCCCTCGATGCGCTGGTTCAGGCCGCAGTCGCCCGTGATGATGCCCGGGTGGTATTGAGTGCCCAGTGCAGCGCGCAGCCCTTCTATGCGCGGCTGGGTTTTGCGCCCGTCGGACAGGTTTTTGAGGAGGCCGGGGTTGCCCACATCAACATGGTGCGGGAATTGGCGGGCCGCTGACGCGGCTCAAATGTCTTCCAGCAGCGCGTAAGGCATAGCCTCTATGTGCAGCGCCGGGCCGTCCACCGAACCCACGTGCAAACTCTGGGACTGCAAGGCCACAATCTGGCCTGAGACGATGGCTTCAAAGTTTCCCGAGGCCGTGCGCGCCGCCTGTACCACGGTGGCGCAGGGCTGGTCTGCCTCACCGGACTGGAAAACGTCCTGACCGGCTGCCATTGGTGCCTGCGAGTGGGCCAGAAAGGCGCGCCGCTTCAAAGTGCCGCGAAACTGGCTGCGCGCCACCACCTCCTGCCCTGGATAACAGCCCTTCTTGAAATTTACGCCGCCGACCGACTCGTAGTTGAGCATCTGGGGCACAAACGCTTCAATCAGGGGTTCGGTGATCGTGGCGACCCCGCTGCGTACTTCGCTGAGCAGCCAGTCCGCAGTAGTCAGCGGTTCGGACACAGGCTCCGGTTCACCCAGTGGGGCAATCCACAAGGCGCGGGCCACGCCGTCTGCGGGATACAGAGACACCAGGTGAGCGCCCGCGACGTCTGTCTTGGTCCACGGTAAGTATGCGGCGACCTTCTCTGGCAATGCCGAGCCCGCCAGGCCACGCACAACAAACCCGTCGCTGGCGTCTGTCAGGCTGGCTTTGGCGCGCATAACAAACATTTTCAAACGTTTGAGCGTGGGTGCCAGCAAGTCACGGCTGCAGACCAGCAGAATATCGTCGTGGCTGCGTTTGAAGCAGATAAAACTGGCCAGCATGCGGCCCTTGGCAGAGCAAAATGCGGCCAGCCGGGCTTCGTTC
>JANOCN010000760.1:0-2275 GCA_031412185.1 Betaproteobacteria bacterium
GTCAGGCCTGACAACCCGTCTGGTTGCAGCCCTTGCTCCTGCGTGCACTAACGCAATACCCTGGGCGCAGGGCCTGCCGTCGATCTACGACAACACACCGGTCAACCTGGCCCCCCCACGCGCATCGCCGAGTTCCTGCAGGCGATATTGGATTGTCCTGTACGGCTGCCCCTCACCCTATATTCCCAGATAGGCCTTTCTCGCAGTCGCATCGCCTACCAGTTCGGCCATCGTCGCGCGATAACAAATCTGCCCTTTCTCCAGCACATATACGCGGTCGGCCAACAGCGCGGCGAACGACAGGTTCTGCTCTGCCAGCAGAATTCCGATACCCTGCGCCTTCAGCTCCAAAATGGTCTGTACCATCTGTTCGACGATGATCGGTGCTACGCCTTCGGACGGTTCGTCCAGCAGCAACAGGCGGGGGTTGCCCATGAGGGTTCTGGCCACCGTGAGCATTTGCTGCTCGCCCCCGCTCATTTCGGCACCGCGACGCGCAGGCATAGCCCCAAGGTTGGGAAACAACTTGAACAGCCGCTGCGGCGTCCAGGCCAGCGGCGTTGCTCTGTCTGCCCAAGGGCGAGGCTTCTGGCGGCCCACTTCCAGATTCTCCAGCACTGTCAAGTCGCTGAAGATGCGCCGGTCTTCGGGCACGTAGCCCAAGCCCAGCCGCGCGATTTCGTGTGGCTCGGAAATAGAAATGTCATGGCCGAGAAACGATACTTGCCCGTGCCGCCTGGCCAGCAAACCCATCAGCGCTTTCAAAGTGGTGGACTTGCCCGCCCCGTTGCGCCCCATCAACGCAACCACTTCGCCCCGTCCCACCTGGATGTCCAGGTTGTAGAGGATTTGCGCCGCACCATACCAGGCGCACAGCCCGTGCGCTTCCAGCAATAGGGCGGCCTCGGTTTGTGCCATCACGCAGTGCGCAGCGCCGGTTTCTGCGCGAAGGTTTTGCCGCTGCCGAAATACACTTCTGCAACACGGGGGTGGTTCCGAATCTGTGCAGGTGTTCCTTCGGCAATCACACGGCCAGCCGCCAGCACAACAATGCGGTCGGCAAACCCGAACACTACGTCCATGCTGTGCTCGGTGAACAACACCGCCAGATTGCGCTCGGTCACCCAAGCCTTGGTGAGCGCCATCAGTTCCTGTCTCTCCCGCGGTGCCATGCCGGCAGTAGGCTCGTCCATCAACAGCACTTCGGGCGTGTGGGCAATCGCGATGGCGAGTTCCACGCGTTTGATGTCGCCGTAAGCCAACACGCTGCATGGACGGTCTGCATGTGCCGCCATGCCAACCTGCGCCAACAGGCCCAGGGCCTGTTCGCGTTTGTACCCAGCCGCACTGCGCCAGATCGAATACACCCTGTTGTCGGCAGACAGCAACGCCATCTGCACGTTTTCCACCACAGTCAGCGAGCTAAAAGTCTCGGCAATCTGGAATGTACGGCCTACCCCCAAGCGCCAGATGGCCCGCGGCGCAAGCCCCACCAGTTCCCGCGCTCCGAGGCGAATCGATCCGGCATCAGCGCGCAGTTGGCCGTTGAGCATATTGAAAACCGTTGACTTGCCCGCGCCGTTGGGACCAATCAGGGCGAGCATTTCACCCGCTGCGACGGTGAAACTGACCCGATCAACGGCGCGGTTGCCGCCGAATGCCTTTTCCAGGCCTGTTACGGTAAGCAGGCTCATGGCCCGGGTCCAGGGAGGCGCAATCGCGCCAGCATGGCGTTGAAGAAGCCGACGATTCCGCGCGGGAACAGCAGTACCAACACCAGCATGATGGTGCCCAGCACAGCGCGCCAGTAGTCGGTGTTTCTGGCCACGCTGTCCTGCAGCCAGGTGAAGGTTACGGCACCGACCAGCGGGCCTGCCAGGGTCTGCACGCCGCCCAGCAATACCATCACCAAACCGTCGATGGACCGGCCGATGCCCAGGCTATCGGGAGAAATGCTTCCTTTGGAGAATGCGAACAAGCTGCCAGCCAACCCGGCAAACAGCGCCGCAACAACGAATGCAGCCCACTGGACGCGTTTGGTGTTGATACCCGTAGCCTCGGCCCGTACCACCGAGTCGCGCGCGGCACGGATCGCGTAACCGAAGGGAGAGAACAACAAATGTCGCAACACCAGCACTGCGCCTGCCACCAGCATCAGCGACAGATAGTAATAGCTGCGCTTGTCCGCCAACCAGGCCGCAGGCCATACGCCAGTCAGGCCATTGCTGCCACCTGTGAAACCGTCCCACTGGTGAACAATCGACCATACGATTTG
>JANOCN010000761.1:0-5629 GCA_031412185.1 Betaproteobacteria bacterium
CAGTTCCTTGAAGGTGGGCACATTGGGCAGGGACACCAGACGCTGCGGTGCCGCCACCGCCAGCGCCACCAGACGCCCGCCCAGGATGTGCGGCAATGCAGAAGGCACATTGTCAAAAATTATCTCGACCTGGCCACCCACTGTGTCGCGCAATGCAGGGCCAGCCCCGGTGTAGGGAATGTGGGTCACAAAAACGCCCTGCAAACCTTTCCACAACTCGGTCTGCAAGTGCCCGATGCCACCGGTACCGGACGACGAGTATGAATATTTGCCGGGAGACTTCTTGAGAACCTCAACAAAGTCCTTGTAGTTCTTGGCGGGAAAGCTCGGATGCACCGCGATGACGTTCGGTGTGGCTGCAATGTTGATGATGGGCGTGAAGTCGGTTTCGGCGTTGTACGGCATCTTGGGGTTGATGGCCGGGTTGGCCGCCGTAGTAGAGACGGTCGCCATACCGAGCGAATAACCGTCGGGCAGCGCTTTCGCGGTCTCGTTGGCACCGATGATGCCACCGCCCCCCGCCTTGTTTTCGACGATGACGTTTTGACCGAGTGCGCGACCTAGCGGCTCGGATATGACCCTTGCCACGATATCGGTGGTGCCGCCCGGCGCAAATGGTACCTGGAGCTTTACCACCTTGTTGGGATAACCCTGGGCCTGCACCGCACTGGTAGCCGCCAGCAGCCCCAGCACCAACAAATTACGATGAAACATGTGAATTACTCTCTGAAAGTAGCGGATGCCGCGCGACCCTTTGCGGCCCACGGAAGAACAGCAGCTATGGTAGCCGCGAGCAGCGGTGCTGCAACCTGTGGATTACCCATGGCCTGCTGCTATTCTCGCTACGGTGAACTACGCCCAGCTCCTGTTCCCGGACTTCTCCCTGATCCTGTGCGGTTATCTCGTTTGCCGCTACACGGCTCTCAACCGCACGGTGTGGACACAAGTCGAAAGTCTGGTGTACTACCTGCTGTTTCCGGTATTGCTGTTTCACTCGATTGTGCGCAGCCCGCTGAACCTGGGCGCGGCGTCCGGCCTCATCGCCGCGGGCTTGTGCCTGTGTGCTGCGGGTATCGCGATGGCCTATGTACTGCCGGTCTTGCCCGGGATTGGTCGCCACATCAACCGGCGCGACCACGCAGGCAGCGCCCAGGTGGCATTTCGATTCAATTCGTTCATCGCGCTGGCACTGGCCGAACGCCTGCTGGGCGCGCCCGGCCTGGTGCTGATCGCGGTATTGATTGGTGTGTGTGTGCCGGTGCTCAACGCCGGTGCCGTCTGGCCGATGGCACGGCATGCGCAGCGCGGTGTTGTCAGTGAACTGGTGCGCAACCCGCTCGTTATCGGCACCGTGGCTGGATTGTTGGCGAACCTGCTGGGTTTCGTCATCCCGCTCTGGTTGGAGCCTGCGGTTTCGCGCATTGGTGCTGCATCGTTAGCGCTTGGCCTCATGGCGGCAGGCGCCGGGCTGCAACTGGGCTCCTTGCTCGGCTTCAAATTACTGTCGGTACTGCTGCTGTCGATCCGGCACCTCTGGTTACCCCTGATCGCCTGGGGGTTGGCCCGCTTGTTCGGGCTGGGGACGGCACAAACAACCATCCTGCTGGTATTTGCGTCAGTTCCAACCGCGTCGAGCTGCTACGTGCTGGCTGCACGCATGGGTTACGACGGCGCGTACGTGGCCGGCTTGGTAACCCTGTCGACGCTGCTTGGCATGCTCAGCCTGCCCTTTGCGCTTGGGGTGCTGAACCGTATATAAAGCTTCCAATCCTGCTGGACCCCGTTGCATTCAACGCATGCGGATCTCGGCGTGTTCTCCCAGCTTCGTCGGCGGCTTGCCGGTAAACACGGCTTTGGCCATATGGAACAGCTGAACAATCTGGCTCTCGTCCACATCCCAGTAATTGGCGTGGATGATCTTGACCTCGACCAGTGCCAAGTTAGGGTCGGTTACGCCTTCGGGAAACCAGGCTTGGGTCATTTTCGACCAGAGCTGCTTTTTCTTTGCCATGTCGTTGACCACAGCCGCCGTGCCTGACACCGACACATAACTGTCTTCCCCTGCGTCTGCGTACACCACGTTTACCACAGGGTCTGCAGTAAGGTCGGCGACTGGATCGTCATTTTTTGCCATGAAAAACCACAAGCTCGAGTCTTCGTCCAGACTGGTGTTTTGGGTGGTCATGGGGCGCGAATGCAAATGGTCGCCGTGGCGGGTGGTGAACATCGCAAAACGGATGTCTTTGATCAGAGCCCAAAGATGGGTGCGTGCCTGAATCGGGTCGGTTACCAAATTGTCGGTTGCGGTCATGGTTGTTCCTTTTGCAGAGTGTGAAACGGCGTGCAGTCAGAACACCGTATGTAGATTCAAACAGTTCCCGCGGATTGCGGCGATAAGGCACCATGCCTTACCCCTGTAGGATCAGTCCTGTAGGGCTTGCGATTGACTGCGGTGCATGGACGCTACGCTGGAGCGACCGCAGCTGCTGCCAGTATGCGAAGGAAGTTGCCACCGACCAATTTGGCTGCTTCGCCCTCCTGCAGGCCTCGCTTGAGCAGCCCGGCGACGTAGACCGGCAGATTGGTGTAGGTGTCGAAGACCGGCTTGTAGTTGGCGTCCATATCAGTGCCCATGCAGACATGGTCGATACCGACTGCGTCGATCAGCTCGAACGTGCGGTCCACATAACCCTTCAGGTCGGAGATGCCGATACCGGCCGGCCAGGCACCCAACACGCCCCCGCCCTTCTCGGCGATCGCTTTCGCCATGTACAGCGAAATGAAGCGCGGGCTGCGCGTCATGCCGTGGATATGCACGTGCGACGCCATTACGGGCGCGGTCGAGGCGCTGATGGCATCCATTGCCGTGGCAGGCGAGGCGTGGGCCACGTCGATCAGCATGCCGGCCCGGTTCATCGCCTTGACCACGGCAAGACCGGCCTGCGTCAGCCGCCCATTCGTGGGTGTACCGGTGATGATGTCACCCAGTTCGTTGTTGCGGTAGTGCAGCAAGGTAATCGAGCGCACACCATCGGCAAACGCCTGGGCAACACGCTCGGATTTGCCTTCCAGGAAATCACCACCTTCCACCGTAAATATGGCACCCACCTTGCCAGCCACCCGCGCTGCCTCGACATCGCTTGCCGTTTTGACGGGAAATACCAGCCCGTCAGCCACCAGCGCCTGCAAGTGCCCGATCTGCCGCTGGTAGCTGGCCCAGGCTTCGCCGGGTTCGAAGTCACGCACAGCGGTCAAGCCCTCGCCTTGCATACCCAGCGTCTGGAAATCCGAGACCGCCGCAAATGCGGCAGCAGTCATCCCGCCTGCGCGCATATCGTTGACGGTTTTTTGTTCGAAGTGTCCCAGCTTGGCGTACACCCAGACCAGTCCCGACAGGTTTTCAGCGCCGCGCACGAAGGTGCGCCCCGGATGGGCGTGCGCGTCTACCGACGGGTGACGTGCCAGAAAAGCGCGTGCGCGTGCCAACTCGTCTGCAGAAACCTCAAAACCAATCGGGGCCGGTTTGGGCCGCAAAGCCAGATACGCACCAGCACCCACGGTCGCCAGCGCTGCACCACTTCCAAGAACGATCTTCCGTCGGCTCAATCTCGCCATATGGATCTCCCCACGGTTTGCAACAAAAATACTGGAGGCGCAAGTCACGTTGTTGCGTGGCAGGTACCCATCGTAGCAACGTTTGATCGTGCAAACAGCTAAGACAAAGGCAAAATAACGGCTACGCCCACCAGGAGGCGCGGCATGCACCTGCACGACTGGATCGGCCGCAGCGAGACGGTGCAACACGTCGCCTGATGGGAAAACCGGACACCCGTGGGGCCGCGACCTTGAAGGCTGGCTCACCCAGGGGTGTCACTGCCACCCTGGACTGAGGCATCTTCCATGCAACCTCTGCAAGGCATTACCGTCGTCGCCCTCGAACACGCCATTGCCGCGCCTTTTGCAACGCGCCAACTGGCCGACCTGGGTGCCCGGGTGGTCAAGATCGAACGGCCCGGTGTGGGTGACTTTGCCCGCAGTTACGACGAACGCGTGCGCGGCCTGTCTTCGCATTTTGTCTGGACCAACCGCTCCAAGGAAAGCCTCACGCTGGACCTGAAACAGGATGAAGCGCAGAAGATCCTGCTGCGGCTGATTCTCGAGCAAGCCGATGTGCTGGTGCAGAACCTCGCCCCCGGAGCGGCAGCGCGGCTGGGCCTGTCGTATGCCACTCTGTCACCGCACAAACCCGGCCTGATCGTGTGCGATATCTCCGGGTATGGCGAGGACGGCCCGTACCGCGACAAAAAGGCCTACGACCTGCTGATCCAGAGTGAGGCCGGCATGTTGTCGGTCACGGGGACGCCCGACACCCCCTCCAAAGCCGGACCCGCGATGGCCGACATTGCGGCGGGAATGCATGCCTACACCAACATCCTGGCGGCATTGATGCACCGTCAGCAGACCGGCCAGGGCCAGCACATCGACATCTCCATGCTGGAGTCGCTGACCGAGTGGATGGGTTACCCGCTGTATTACGCTTTCGACGGTGCTGAGCCACCGTCACGCAGCGGTGCCAGCCACTCCACGATTTATCCTTACGGCCCGTTCCAGACAGGCGACGGCAAAACCGTGATGCTGGGCCTGCAAAACGAACGCGAATGGAAGGTGTTCTGCGACAAAGTCCTGCTGCAACCTGAACTGGCTGCAGACGAGCGGTTCTCCAGCAACACCCGACGCAGTGCACAGCGCAGCGCTCTGGGCGCGCTGATCGTCGCAGCGTTCTCCAGCCTCACCGCCGAGGCGGTCGCGCAGCGGCTCGACCAGGCCGGTATTGCCAACGCGCAGGTGAACACCATGCACGAGGTGTGGGAGCACCCGCAGCTAAAGGCACGCGGGCGCTGGCGCGATGTGGCTACCCCGGTGGGCAGCGTACCTGCCCTGCTGCCGCCTGGCTCCTGGCACCACGGTGCGCCGCGTATGGACGCGGTACCCGGGCTGGGCCAGCACACAGCGGCGATCCTGGGCCAACTCGGTTACAGCGCATCCCAGATCGCAGCGTTGCGCGCGCAGGGGGCGGTGTAAAGGCTACGGCCTGGTCGCGCTCTGTGCGCGGTTCACCCACGCATGGGTATCGCCAACCCCCGCGCTACCGCTGGCCGGGCAACAAAGGCCGCCAGAGCGCGATTGACATGCGGGAAATCCTGCATACCCACCAGTGCGCCTGCATCGTAAAAACCGAACAGGTTGCGCACCCAGGGAAAAGTCGCGATGTCGGCGATGGTGTAGGCCTCGCCCATGAGCCAGGCGCGGTCTGCCAGGCGCTGCTCCAGCACTGCGAGCAGGCGTTTTGATTCGGCCGCATAGCGGTCGCGCGGACGCTTGTCTTCGTACTCCTTGCCGGCAAACTTGTGGAAGAAACCGAGCTGGCCAAACATCGGACCGATGCCGCCCATTTGGAACATCAGCCACTGGATGGTCTGGTAGCGGCCAGGCGCGTCCAGCGGCATGAACTGCCTGGTTTTGTCGGCCAGATACATCAGGATGGCACCGGTTTCCCAAAGTGGCAGCGGCTGGCCATCGGGTCCGTTCGGGTCGATGATGGCGGGAATCTTGTTGTTCGGGTTGAGCG
>JANOCN010000762.1:0-1509 GCA_031412185.1 Betaproteobacteria bacterium
TTTAACCGCTTGAGCCCCAATATCGCACTCGCGACCATCTCCAAAACCCGCACTTCACCATCACTTCATCAGCGCCGACGCGATCACTGGGCTTCATTTAATCCTGATGAAACTGTCACCCGGCCATTTGCGGCGCCCGGCAGTTCGACCGACACAGGGCGACGCCTGGAGCGAGTTCCTCGTCGGTCTCCCGTTCACCACTCAGTGCGCTAATCGAGCGCGTCATTCGGTGCCATCTACGTTGATTCGGGTGCCACTCCGACGTGCTCCAGAGTCTTCCGGATCTGCACGCCCTGGGTGATTAGCGCAATCGCATGTCGTTGATGCGCCGACCTGGACTGGGGTGGCCGGTCAGCCGCCTCGATCAACAAACGTGGCTCCCGCTGTCAGCCTTGGCGTGATCGTTGTGCCACTAGGGTATTAGAAAACAGCCGCGACGGTTATTGCTGTTGCAGCACTTCATGGCCGCCGTCAGGACCGCGGCTTGGTGTTCTCCGGGTCGTACAAGGGGCGGTAGCCCACCGCCTCGACCTTGACTGGATAGACATCCGCGAAGTACTGGATCTGCAGTTCACGCCCCACTTGGCAGTATTCGTGCGGCAGATATGCCAAGGCAATGTTCTTGCCGAGGGTCGGGCCGAAGGCGATGCTGGTGGTGTAGGAACGACGGCCTTCGGAGTCGATCAGCGTGGCACCGGTTGCGGGGTCCATCACCGGCAAGTTGCCCAGGGGATAACGCGCCACGCCGGTACGGTCGATATTGCTGGTCATGACCAGGGTGCAGAGAGTGGCTGGCTGATGTTTGCGCTCACGGAATTTCAGGTGCGCCTCCTTGCCGTGGAAGTCGGCGGCTTTCACCTTGGGGCGGGCCAGGTCGCATTCCATCAGGTTGTATTCGGTCAGCAGATCGGCGTTTTGCAGGCGCAGGCTCTTTTCCATGCGCCGGCTGTTGGCGTAGGTTTCCACGCCCACGGGCGTGACGCCCAAGGCGTAGAGCGCATCCCACAGGGCCAGGCCGTCTTCGTATTTGAAGTGCAGTTCCCAGCCTTGTTCGCCCACATAGGAGATGTGGAAGGCCAGCACCGGCACTCCCCTGATCTTCAGGTTACGCAGAGCCGCAAACGGGAAGTTTTCGTTAGCCCACGCTGCGGGCTCATCGGCAATTTTCTGGAGGGTTGCGCGGGCGTTGGGCCCCCACACGCCCAGACAACCGTACTGCGTGGTGGTGTCGGTCACCATGACGTCGGCACCCCGGTCTTGCGCCATGCGGCGTATCCAGGTCAGGTCGCGGTGGCCGGCGTCGGCCCCGCCGACCACGCGGTAGTGGTCCTGGCCCAGACGCAGCACCGTCAGGTCAGCGCGCACACCGCCCCGCGCGTCCAGGAAGTGGGTGTAAACGCCTTTGCCCACCGGCGTGTCACCGCCGACCTTGGCCACGCAGATGTATTCCAGCAAGTCCGCTGCATCCGGACCTAAGACATCAATCTCGGCGAAGTGCGAGACGTTGAT
>JANOCN010000763.1:0-2200 GCA_031412185.1 Betaproteobacteria bacterium
CTTGATTCTTTATTGTATATGGCGCTGTTTATTCCGTTCTTTCTGACTCTTACTATTCTGGTAGGTATACCAACGGTGGTGGTTAACGACACCACCGTTTCTCAAGCGCTTGCGTCGCCTTGGATGGCCGCCCGCGGCGGCGCGGTGGCTGCCACTGCGGCGGCGGAATCCGATAGGCCAGGAGATCGCCGACCGACCATTGATGGTCGGTGATGCCCGCTGCCATCGCCGGCGTGACCTGGAGGGATCGATGCACCGTACAAAAATTGTACACTGTTCCCACCAGATACATCTGGGTCTGAATCGTCGCCAAGTGGCGGGCCAGATGGCGCGTCCGCCGCGCCAACGGCGCACACCGTTCGCGGAATGTCGCATTCAACCGCTCGATACCCGCCGTGCTGGCCACCTGGCTGCGTGGCGTTCGGCGCAATACCCAGGCAATCCGTTTGCCATGCGTGATCAGCGTCCGACTCCACGGCCGCCAGACGGTGCGCTGGCTCATTTTGACCACCTGAACCAGGACCAACCCCGGCCAGCGGCGCATGCGCGGGCGACCGCGCTGCCCCCGGCGTTGTGGCTGCCGAAACACCCGCTGGGCTGCCGTTCGATAGTGGCGCAAACCATCGGTCACGAGCAGCAGCCGTTTGATTGCCACCGTGCTGCGCTGAATCAGGGTCAGCAGCGCGGTGATCAGCGCCAGAGTGCGCTGCCGACTGACGCTCCCGCCCAGCCACAGATGCGTCGTTGCCACGACCGCCATGGCCATCCAGACGATGGTGCCCTGAAGTTTCACCCGCACCTCGTCGGCCTGGACGTGCTGGATGTCACGCGGCTGGAGCACGTGGTGCTGATGGATGCGTTCGGAATGCTGCCCGGCCGCTGCGACCCAGCGGCGCACGGTGCGACGGTCGAGGTCAAATGCCGCTTCAATGGCGGCGATCGGACAGCCATGGCTAACCAGTGCCACCACGCGACTGATGATTTCCGGCGCGGTGTGTTTGTGCGCCAGCGGTGTGCCGGTACGGGCAGTAAAGGTGCGCCGACAGACGGTACAGCGATAGCGGCCCCGGCAGCGGTCATGGATCCAGAGATTCCCCTGCGCGGCTTGGCCAGTTGCCGGACAGGCGGAATTGGGGCAAAATAGGGAGTGCGCGTTCATGGACGGCTCCTTGTTGGTGGTTCTTCAAGAAGTTTGCCAGAACGCGCACTGATTTTCAAGGTGCTGCCGGGTTAACCACCACCGTTGGCACACCTACCCACTATAGAGCTTGCACTATTCAAAGGCTTTGCAGTATCCTGCTCCCAATTCGCTGAGCGGTGCCGCTAGACCTGAGGTTGCTGGATGAAAACCATTTTACTTGTTGAAGATGACGCTGGGATTGTGGAGCTGCTGAAAGATGTGCTGATCGACGAAGGCTATCGCCTGGTAACGGCGTACAGCTGCCGGGAGGCCCTGCATCAGCTGGAGACCCTTCAGCCCGACCTGATTATTTGCGATTTGATCCTGGGCGACGGGAGCAGCGCGGAGGTTCGGCGCTATGCCCGGACGCAGGCCCGCCTGCAGCACGTGCCCACGCTGCTGATGAGCGCAATCCGGCCAGCCGAGGTCGCCAACGACAGCTGGTATACCGACTATCTGGCGAAACCGTTTGATCTTGGCGACCTGATTGCGCGGGTGGAACGCTTGACCGACGCTGACTGAGCTGCGCCCGCCAGCCTGACGTTGATTGCCGCCGCCAAATTTCGTTTATACTTTAAGGCTAGGAAGGAGGCGGCTGTGTCTGTAACAACGTATATCGCCTTATTTTTCGGGTTGGTTTTTCCATTTGTCAGTGTTTTTATTCTGCGCTACCTGCGCTCACGCTTGACGGCGCTGCCGTTTTATTCAATTGGCGGACTGTTGTTCGCCCTCTCGGCGGCGGCGGTGATCTGGCTGGTGCAGGCGCGCATCGAGACGGTGCAGATCGGCAGCCTGGCGATCACGCAGCCCCAGGGGATCGATATGCAGGTGCCGTTTGAGCTGCCGCCGCTGGATCCCACCCCGGCGCCGATGGCAACGCCGACAGCGGTGGCGGCAACCCCGAGCAGCAGCCCGACGGCGCGGCCAACCCTGACGGCGACCGCCACCACAGCGGCGACCGCCAGCGCGACCCCGGTGGCTCCGACCGCGACCCCGGTGGCTCCGACCGCGACCCCGGTG
>JANOCN010000764.1:0-5451 GCA_031412185.1 Betaproteobacteria bacterium
TCTCGTCCAGCCGCCGCCGCAGTACCGGCACCACCGCCTGGCTCAGGCCGAAGTACAGCGGCAGACTCACCAGCACGATCAGCGTGAGTGGCACGCTGTAGAGCAGCATCACCGCAACAAACACCACCGAGAACAAAACATCGAGCAGTACTGTTAACGCATTCCCGGTCAAAAAGCTGCGGATGTTTTCCAGCTCATGCACGCGCGCCACCGAGTCGCCAACACGGCGCGCCTGAAAATAGGCCAGTGGCAACTGCACCAGATGCCGGAACAGCCTTGCCCCCAGCTCCACATCGATACGGCTGGTGGTGTGGCTGAACACAAAAGCCCGCAAGGCGCTGAGCACGCTCTCAAACACCACCACTACTACCAGCCCGATGACCAGCACGTCAAGGGTTGTCATCCCGCGGTGCACCAGCACCTTGTCCATCACCACCTGAAAAAACAACGGGCTCACCAGGCCAAGCAGCTGCAGTACGAACGAGATCAGCAACACCTCGCCCAGCAGCGCACGGTACTTGACCAGCGCCGGAATGAACCAGGAAAAGTCGAAGCGCGCCAGTTCGCCAGCCAGGCTGGCACGGCTGGCGATCAGGATCAGCTCCCCGGTCCACCGGGCAGCAAACACGTCAATCGGCTCGATCGTCGGGCGTTCCCCTGCCCGCTGCGAGCCGGACAACAGCACACGTTGGCCGTCACACTGGGCCAGCACTGCCAAACGCGGCGGGCCGGGAGTTACAACGTCGTCACCACAGCGCATCAGCGCCAGCGCAGGCAAGGGCGTATGCGCCAGGCGGTCCACCGTGCAGCGCACCCGTTTGGCCTTCAAACCGAGATGGCGGGCGGCACGCAGCAGGTCGTCCACCTCCGGCTCGGCGCTTGCCGACAGCCCCAACTGGTGCGCCAACGCTGCCGGGTCGGCGGCAATCTGGTGAAAGCGGGCGACGACACACAGTGCCGCCAGGGATGCGCCGTCAGGGTTAGCAGGAGCGGTGGCCACTGGGTCGCGCGCCAATCCGATGGCAGCCGCTGGCGCAACAGCTTCGACCGGAGAAGCCCCGACTCCCATGGTTTGTTCGCCCCCGCCCTGATTTTCGGACCGACCGGCATCTCTTGTAACAAGATACTACGGCGGCCCATGCCACAGGTCAACCGGCCGAGCCGGTTATGGCGCTGAATCAGGGCGAAATCAGTGCCCGGCGCGGGTAAACACTGAGCAATACCAGGCCATCAGCGGGTGCTGCGAGCCCGCACGATCAGCCAGCCCGACACCAATATGATCGCCACAAAACACAGAAACGACCAATTCGCGATCGACCCGCCCAAAAACGTCCAGTCGACCTTGGTGCAGTCGCCGCCGCCGCGAAAGATCATCGGTATGGCGCGCTGCAGCGGGAAGTTTTCGATCATGCCGTACAGGTCGCGCCCACAAGAAGACACCTCGGGTGGATACCACTGCAGCCAGCTTTGGCGGGCCGCTACAAACGCACCAAAACCGGCTACCAGAATCATCAGCAGCGCGCCGCCGGTGTGGGAGCCCTTGCCCCGCGCGGCAGCAGCCAGGCCGGCAACCAGCGCCACCAACAACAGCGCATAGCGCTGCACGATACACATCGGGCACGGCTCCAGGCCCTCCACATGCTGCAGATACAGACCGTAGGCGAGCAACGCCACGCAGCCAGCACAGACCACCAGCAGGACCTGACGCACACTCCAACGACTCAACATGAACACTCCAACGTTAAACCTAGCAACGGCCCATTGGACACCAGAACAGGCGGCGGGTTTCATAAAGCACAGTTTCTGTGCGGGCAAGCGTACGCCTGATGGGCCGCAGGCAAATGCGGCGACAATTTCAGCCTGCTCCTGGCGCTTGGCCGCAGGAGCGTACTTATTGCAAAGACACAAGGACACCCCCCATGGCACGACTGGTTCAATGTATCAAGCTGGGCAAAGAGGCAGAGGGCCTGGACTTTCCGCCCTACCCGGGCGAGCTCGGCAAACGCCTGTGGGCCGAGGTGAGCAAAGAGGCCTGGGCGGCCTGGCTCAAACACCAGACCATGCTGGTCAACGAAAACCGGCTCAACCTGGCTGATGCGCGCGCAAGGCAATACCTGGCACGCCAGATGGAAGCTCATTTTTTTGGCGGTGGTGCGGACGCCGCGCAAGGCTACGTGCCACCTCCCGCCTGAGCCCGGCGCTTCCACCGGCTGACCCGCTGCCCCGCACAAACATGCCGGGCACCGAGTTGCCGTCCGCGCAAGCAATGCTGCGTGCTTGTAATCTGCCCCAGGCCTGGAACAAGCAGTCTGCGTGGCGCGTGTTGGATACCAGCTTTGGTTGCGGCACACCATTCTTCGGCACCTGGCAGGCGTGGGCCGACGACCCGCACCGTCCCCACCGGCTGCATTACGTGGCCATCACACCCGAAGCGCCCGCGCTCCACGTGGTACTGCAGTCGTTCGCCAGTTTTGTTGCGCTGGCCGGGCAGGCGGCGCACCTGAAGCGGCAATGGTTTGGCTTCTTGCCGGGCTTTCACAGGCTGGTATTCGCGCAGGGGCAAGTGTTGCTTACGCTGTGTGTGGGTCCGTTGCAACCGATGTTGCGCGAGCAGCAGTTCCGCGCCGATTCAGTCTTTCTGCAGAGCGCCCTCGACCCGGCGAATAGTGTTTGGGACCGCTGGTGCGTCAAGGCGCTGGCCCGTTTGTGCCGGCGCGGAACCGCAGTTGCCAACACCCTGCGACAACCTCAGATGGACAACGAGCTGGTGCAATCCGGATTCGCGCCCGCGGATGGCGGCTCCGGCGCCTGGCACTACCAGCCGCGATGGGGGCCTGGATACACCCGGTATGGCCCGGGCAACGAAGCGGCACCCGTTTCATCGGTCGCCGTCATCGGTGCCGGGCTTGCCGGGGCTACGGTAGCCCACGCGCTGGCGCGTCGCGGCTGGCAGGTGACTGTGCTCGACAGTGCAACACAGCCCGCGGCGGGCGCCTCCGGTTTGCCGGTGGGTTTGTTGGCACCACAGGTGTCGCGCGACGACAGTGCCCGCTCGCGACTGGTGCGCGCCGGTGTGCGGCAGACGCTGCAGTTGTGCCACGAATTGTTGCGACACGGGCAAGACTGGGCACAAAGCGGCGTGCTGGAGCTGCGGCGAGACGGCCAACCTGCCCTGCCGCACGCATGGCCGAATCAAGGCACAGCCTGGTCCGAAGACCGCGGCACAGCACTCTGGCATACGGCCGGCGGATGGGTCAAACCAGCGCGCCTGGTGCAGCGCTGCCTGGAGGTCGGCAACATTGCGTTTGTTGGCAGCAGCGCGGTATCAATCATCAAGCGAGAGTCCGACCGGTGGGTTCTGATGGACGACGCTGGCCAATTGCTTGCACAGGCATCGCAGGTAGTTATTGCAGCCGCCGGTGGCTCGGTGCAGTTGCTCGACAGTCTTGCGCAATCGCATCGAGACGCCGCCGCTCTGGCACTTCGGCTGGCAGCCATGGGCGCTGTGGCGGGCCAGGTGTCATGGGCCTGGCACGACGCGGGCGACGAGGTTTCGCTTGCGGCTTGCAGGGCGCACCCCTATCCGGTGAATGGCCACGGCAGTTTTGTGCCTCAAGTGCCGATGCAAGGCGCACAAGCCTGGTTTGCTGGTGCCACGTACGAGCCCGATCCTGGAATACCAGCAGATGTTGCTGCCAGCCATGCCGACAACCTGGCCCGGCTTTCGCACTTGCTGCCGCACACCGCCGACGCCCTGAAGGCGGGTTTCACCAGCGGGCAGATACACGCCTGGCGCGGAATACGCTGCACCACTAGCGACCGTTTACCTGCAGTCGGCCCGGCGCAAGTTGGTTCCCAACCGACCCTCTGGATCAGCACGGGAATGGGCTCACGCGGGTTAAGCTACGCGGCGCTGTGCGCCGAATTGCTGGCTGCCCGCCTTGGCGCTGAGCCGCTACCCATAGAGGCAAGTCTGTGGAAAACTATCAGCGCCACAAGGCGTGGCCTGCGCGCACCAGCGCAGTAACCGCAAAGCCAGGGCGCAATCGCCCGTTAAACCATCTGCAGAACGCGAAACACGTGGCTCGGGTCGTAGGGTTTGTCCAACACGGCACGGCAACCGGCGAGCTCGGCACGTTCGTGCATTTGCCATGAATTGTTGGTAGTGGTTACCACCACGCTGCCAATCGGCGGGTCCAGTGCCACCAGCCGCTCCACCAGGCCCCAAGGATCGTCGGCAGTATCCACATCCACAATCACCAGGTCGTAGTGCCGCTCGCGGACCTTCACCTGTGCCTGCGCGACTGACTCGGCCTCGTCCACCTCGATCAGCCCGGCCAGCGAAAGCCGGGCGCGCAGGTACAGGCGCTCGTCACGCGACGGGTCCACCACCAGCGTTACGCGCACGCCGGGCGGTATGACCGAAGGTGCGCCCTGGCCGTCCAGGTCGATGTCAATATCGACCCCGGCAGGCGCAAACAGCTGGTCCATCGCATGCAACACGGCAGTCCAGTTGAGCGGGCGGGCAAAAACGCGCCAGGCGTGGGCTGGCGCGCCATTGCCCACACAGATCAGCTTCAGATTGCGGTTCAGGCCGGGAGAAGCCAGTGCCAGGCCGGCTTCGTAACTCTCCACATCGATCAACGCGATGTGCGGCATGACCGGTGCGTCCGTGGTCCAGAGGGCATAACAGGTGGGACGCTCGGTGGACAAGCGGAACACCGTGTTCAGCGCGTGGCGCTCCACGTCGCGAAAGCCCACCACCTTGACAAATACCGTGGTTCCCATGTTTCTCAATAGTCCTCTATGGCCCTGTGTTTTCCCTGAAAACGACCACTGCGGACCGGGAAAACCGGTGCGGGTGGCATGCCCTGCGCGCTTTGTAGCCCATAATTCAATGAGGCTGTTTTTACCAAAAGGTCAAGTCCGCACGTTCTGGCGATTATGACCTTGGCCTGCCGATTGATTTAACCATGATTCTTGTAGCTGGCTCGGCCAATCTTGACTTTGTTGTGCGCGCGTCGCATATCCCGGCTCCGGGGGAAACCGTGCTGGGGCACACATTCAAAACATATCCTGGCGGCAAGGGCGCGAACCAGGCGGTTGCCTGTGCGCGTGCAGGCGGGGCTGTCACGCATATGTTGCTGGCGCTGGGTGATGATGCCTACGCGCTGCCACTGGAGGTCTCTCTGCGTTCCGCTGGCGTGGTGTTGCACACCGTGCGCACGCCGGGTGTGCCCACCGGCACAGCCTTCATCTGTGTGTCGGATGATGCAGAAAACGCCATCACCGTGGCCCCTGGTGCCAACCACCTGCTGCAGGCCCAGCATTTGCCGCCACTGGATGGTTTTAGCCACCTGCTGATGCAACTCGAGACGCCCTTGACCACGGTTGCGGCCTATGCGCAAGCGGCGCGGACAAGAGGCGTCAAGCTCGTGCTCAACGCGGCCC
>JANOCN010000765.1:0-3158 GCA_031412185.1 Betaproteobacteria bacterium
GTCGAAGGCGGACTCGACGGTTTCCCGCTGTTCCGGGACCAGTCGGCAAGAGAACGCGCGCTCGATCTGTTCTCGCAGTTGCGGGTGTGGGATACGCAGGACAACAGTGGGTTGCTGATCTATCTGTTGCTGGCTGATCGGGCAGTGGAGATTGTTGCCGACCGCGGCATCAGCGCAAAGGTAGGCCCGCACGAATGGAGCAAGATCTGCCACGAGATGGAAATGGCCTTCAAGAAATCAAAATATGCACTCGGCGTTATTGGCGGCGTGCAGGCCGTGACGCAGCACCTGGTGAAGCATTTTCCGGCTGACGGTCGCAGCGGGAATGAACTGCCGGACACGCCGCTGATTCTCTGAGGCCAGTCAAATCTTTTAGCACAGGGGGATGGTCATGAGAAAAATCCGAATCAAATGGTTGATCGCCGTCGCGCCGATTGGCCTGCTGGCTGGAGCCGTGTCGGCCTTCTCCGCGACCGGCAAGGTCTACGTCGCCGATGAGAAGGCCAACACCATCAGCGTCATCGACGCGGTATCCTTCCAGCGCATCAGCAGCATCCCGGTGGGTCAAAGCCCGCACAACGTTCAGGTTGCGCCGGATGGCAAGCTGGTATGGGTCACCAACAACGGCGAGCCCGGCAAGGCGGCTGGTAAGCTGCCGCAAGAAGCAATGCCAAAGGCGGGGCATGGGGCGATGGCCGGCGGTGGAGAGGTCTGGGCCATCGATACCGCCACTGAAAAGGTGGTCGCCAAGGTGCCGGTCGGCATGCACCCCGCGCACGTCGTCCTGTCGCCCGATGGCAGACAGGCATTCGTCGCCAACGGCGCAGACAACAGCGTCAGTGTGGTCGACACCTTGACGCTGCGGGTTGTCGAGACGGTGGGTGTCGGGATCTCCCCGCACGGCATGCGGGTCAGCCCGGACGGCAAGCAGGCCTGGGTTGCCAACCTCAAGGGCGGCACGGTTTCCGTGATCGACATCGCAAGCCGCAAGCACATCACCCAGATTGCGGTTGGCAAGGGACCGGCGCAGGTGGGTTTCACGCCCGACGGCCGGTTGGGGTTCGTATCCTTGTCGGAGGAGAACAGCGTCGCGGTGATCGACCCGGCGAGCCGCAAGGTGCTCCGCAAGATCCCCGTCGGGACGGTGCCGATCCAGTTGTACGCCACGCCCGACAGTCGGCTGCTCTTGGTCGCCAACCAAGGCACGCCGAAGAAGCCCGGCAAGACCGTCAGCTTCATCGATCTGGCGACCTCTCGAGTGGTGACAACGATCGAGACCGGGCTTGGCGCCCACGGCGTGGTGATCAATCCGGATGGGCGCCATGCCTTCGTGACAAACTCGTCGGCGAACACCGTATCGGTGATCGAACTGGCCCAACGCAAGGTCATCGCCACGGTTGCGGTCGGCAAAGGTCCCAACGGCATCAGCATTCTGCCGTGACGGCGCTAGCCATGAACAACACCAGCGCACTCAAACGCATCTGGCTGCTGACCGCCCAGATCATCGCCATTTCCACCGGGGTGCTGATCGCGTGGCGGGCGTATGGACCGATGGCGCCTCCGGTGGCGGCACCCGCTCCCAGCGTGGTGAGCGTGCGCGAAGCTGCGCCAGTAGCCACGCCGGCCGCAGCCGGTGTGGCCGCCGGGCTCGAGGCGGGTTTTCGAATGGCCGCCAAGAAAGCCTCTGCTTCGGTGGTCAACGTGTACACACGCAAAGCACCGCCCCAACGTCCGGAAGGCCGCTGGCGGCCTTATGGCGACTCAGAGCAGGATCCGGCGCAGGGTCAGTCCAGCCTTGGCTCGGGCGTCATCGTCGCCGCACAAGGCTACATCCTGACCAACAACCATGTGATCGCCGGCGCCGACGAGATCGCCGTGATGCTGCCGGACGGCAAAGTGGCTGAGGCACGCTTGATCGGCACCGATCCCGAAACCGACCTCGCGGTGCTTCAGGTGGCCAGCCGGAACCTGCAGCCGATCGTCTTTGCCGACCCGGCGTCGGTTCAGGTCGGAGACATCGTGCTCGCAGTGGGGGATCCGTTTGGCGTCGGCCAGACCGTGACCCAGGGCATCGTCAGCGCCACCGGCCGCAACCGGCTCGGCATCAACACATTCGAGAACTTCATTCAGACCGACGCCGCGATCAATCCAGGCAATTCCGGCGGTGCGCTGGTGGACACCGCAGGCAATCTGATTGGCATCAACACCGCGATCTACTCGCGCAGCGGCGGCTCGCAGGGCATCGGTTTCGCCATTCCCGTGAGCCTGGCCCGGCAGGTGATGGAGCAGATCATTTCCACCGGTCGCGTAGCGCGGGGCTGGCTGGGCGTCAGCGCGCGTGATGTGGTCGATGAGACCACCGGCATGCGGGCCGGTGCGGCGCTGGTCGGCCTGCTGCGAAACGGCCCCGCCGACAAAGCCGGTCTGCGCGCCGGCGACACCGTGATCGCGATCAACGACAAACAGATTTCGGACACCGCTGCACTGGTGGCTGAAACCGCGGCGTTGAGCCCGGGCACCCGGACCCAGTTCAAGGTGCTGCGCGGCGGTCAGCCGGCAACAATTACGGTCGAACTGGGACAGCGCCCTCCGGTGCGCACGCCGTGACTGCTGCTGGCCGGACCCCATATCACTGACCATATGCCACGGAAGACCGCCATGTCATCTACCCACGCAAAACTCGCTGCACTGGTCGCGCTGGCTTTGCTTGCGCTTGTGCCGTCACTCGCCATTGCGCAAGCGCGCCTGGAGCGCGAGGGAGTGGTGCTGTACTGGGGCCTCGTGCCGGCTGCTATCGTTTCGCAGAATCATGCGCTGCAAGATATGCACGGCGTGGTACCGAAAGACGGCGGCCAGGTACACCACCTGGTCGTCGCACTCTTCGACCCCGACGGCAAACGCATCGAGGACGCAGTGGTGCGCGCTCGGCTCAGTGAAAGCGGGATCGCCGACGCCGCGCCCAAATACCTGACATCCATGATCATCGATGGCCAGGCCAGCTACGGCCAACTGTTCTCAACCGTTAGGAAAACCGGGCCCTACCGCTTCCGCATCCTCGTGAAGCTGCGCAGCCGAGCCACCGAAATCGAGTTCACGGTCTCGGCCTGGACGCCTCATCGCGAACCCGGCTGACGCTATCCATGAATTTGCCAGGCACC
>JANOCN010000766.1:0-6873 GCA_031412185.1 Betaproteobacteria bacterium
CTGACTTTCAGTTTCCACAACCCATAACCCGGCGCGTCGGGTGTGATTACCACACCGGCTGCGCCCAGTGCCGACAACACCGAGCCGTCAATCGCCACCGCGAAGGTCTGCAGCACACCGATCAGCAAGGACGCCAGCAAAGCACCGGCCAGCGACCCCATGCCTCCCACTACAACGACGACAAATACTATGCCTCCCATGGACAGGGCCATGCCGGGTTCAGTCACATAACTGTTGCCGCCCACCACACCGGCCAGTGCAGCCAGTGTGCACCCAGCACCGAAGACCAGCGTGAAAATTCGTGGAACGTTATGGCCCAGGGCCTCCAGCGCCTGGGGATGGGTGACAGCCGCGCGCAGCACAAGACCGAAGCGCGTACGCACCAGTAGCAACCAGATCGACAGCAGCATCGCCAAGGCGACCAGCATCATGAAACCGCGGTACAACGGAAACCGGTTGCCACCAAGCGTGAACAGTGGTCCATCCAGCATCGGTGGCACACGGTAATCCAACACGCTGCGGCCCCACACCAGCTGCACCAGTTCGAGCACGATATAGGCCAGCCCAAAGGTGACCAGCAGCTCTGCCGCGTGGCCAGAACTGCGCACGCGCCGCAGGCAGAACCACTCAAACAGGGCACCTAGCAGACCCACCGCCAACGGTGCCAGCAGCAGGCCAACCCAGAAGCCTGCCAGCGCAGTGAGGCTGGCGGCAACATAGGCGCCCAGCATGTAGAACGACGCGTGCGCAAAGTTGAGCACACCGAGCATGCCAAAGATCACGGTCAACCCCGAACTCAGCATAAACAGCAGCAAGCCGTAGCTGATGCCATTGAGCAACAGAACGAGTGTGAACTCCATGCTGTCTGAAAACCTATCCGTGCACAGGGCGGCCCTGCGCCGGGAGCCGACGGCTGCACCACATGGCGCGCGCGGATGGCAGGTCAGACCCCGGGCAAGGTGTAGTCTTTGAGCAGTTCGCGCAGTTTGGTCTTCTGCATCTTGCCGGTGCCCCCCAGCGGAATGGCGTCTACAAACACCACATCGTCGGGTACCTGCCATTTGGCAATTTTCCCTTCGTAAAAGGCCAGCAAGGCCTCACGCGACACGTCGGCACCGGGCTTT
The DNA here is from genome assembly GCA_031412185.1 of Betaproteobacteria bacterium. Taxonomy (GTDB): domain Bacteria; phylum Pseudomonadota; class Gammaproteobacteria; order Burkholderiales; family Burkholderiaceae_C; genus CAISIP01. The sequence continues at coordinate 1,125 of JANOCN010000766.1, forward strand.
TTGACCACTGCAATGATGGGTCGCTCGTCCCACTTGGGATGTTTGATGCCGATACAAGCCGCCATCGCTACAGCCGGGTGGGCCACGGCGATGTTTTCCACGTCGATGGAGCTTATCCACTCGCCGCCGGACTTGATGACATCCTTGCTGCGGTCGGTGATCTGGAGGTAACCATCGGCGTCAATCGTGCCCACGTCGCCGGTCGGGAACCAGCCATCAACCAACGGTGAGGGTGCGTCGGAATTGAAGTAATCGCGAATTATCCAAGGGCCCTTGACCAGCAGGTCTCCGAAGGTCCTGCCGTCCCACGCCAATTCCTGCCCATCGGGGTCCACGATTTTCATATCCACGCCGTACAGGCCGCGGCCTTGTTTGATCCGCACCTTCATCTTTTCTTCGGACGACAGCGGCAGGTGTTTGTTCTTGAGCGTGCAGACAGTACCCAGCGGCGACATTTCGGTCATGCCCCAGGCGTGCAGTACCTCCACACCATACACGTCGTTGAAGGCGGTGATCATCGCTGGTGGACAGGCCGACCCACCGATCACGGTGCGTTTGAGCGTAGAAAACCGCAGGCCACCGGCTTGCATATGCGCCAGCATCATCTGCCAGACTGTCGGCACACCGGCCGCGAAACTGACCTTCTCGGACTCGATCAGCTCGAAGATCGATTTGCCGTCCATCGCCGGCCCCGGAAAAACCATCTTGGCGCCAGTCATCGCCGCAGAGTACGGCAAACCCCAGGCGTTGACGTGGAACATCGGCACAACCGGCAGCACTGCGTCGCGTGCACTCATGTTCAGCGCATCGGGCAACGCGCCTGCTAAAGCATGCAGGATGGTGGAGCGGTGGCTGTACAAAGCCGCCTTCGGGTGTCCGGTGGTGCCACTGGTGTAACACATGCTCGAGGCCGAGTTTTCATCAAACTCTGCCCAACGATAGGTGCTGGGTTGTGGTCCGATCCAGGCTTCGTAACTCATCAAGCCGGGAATACCGCTGTCGGCGGGCAGCTTGTCGGCATTACACAGCGCGATGTAATGTTTGATGCTGGTGGCTTTTCCCTGCATGGCCTTGACGATGGGCAAAAACGTCATGTCAAACAGCAGCACCTGGTCTTGGGCATGGTTGGCGATCCAGGCGATCTGGTCCGGGTGCAGGCGCGGGTTCAGCGTGTGCAACACACGCCCGGTTCCGCTCACCCCGAAATACAACTCCAGGTGCCGGTAGCCGTTCCAGGCCAGCGTGGCAACGCGGTCGCCAAACGCCAGCTGCAGCGCGTCCAGCGCATTCGCCAACTGGCGCGCGCGTGCCGCTATGTCTTTGTAAGTGCAGCGGTGAATATCACCTTCCACCCGGCGCGAGACAATTTCGCCTTCGCTGTGGTGCCGTTCGGCGAATTCGATCAAGGACGAAATCATCAGCGGCTGGTTTTGCATGAGTCCAAGCATGAGGTCTCCTGTGTGGGGTGCGAGCTAAAGCATAGTATCCCGCACCGCAGGCCTGTTCGCACCCCGGATAGCCCTGCGCAGAGACAACAGCGCGCGGGTGCGGGACAATCGTGCGATGGATTCGCATGTTGCAACCCCCCAGGCGCTGGACCCGGCACAGCCTGCTCCGGCAGCCCCCGGCCTTTCCCACCCTCTGCAGTGGAACAATAGTTTCGCTGCACTGGACCCTGCATTCTTCACGCGCCTGACACCCTCCTCTCTGCCCGCGCCTTACTGGGTCGGACGCAGCCAGCAAGTAGCCAACGAACTCGGTCTGGACAGTTCCTGGCTCGCATCGCAGCAGGCGCTGGATGCTTTCAGCGGCAACCTGGTGCTGGAAGGGTCGCAGCCGCTGGCCAGTGTCTATAGCGGGCACCAGTTTGGCCAGTGGGCCGGGCAATTGGGGGATGGGCGGGCCATTTTGCTCGGCGAAATCGCGCTGCCGGATTCTGGCACCTGCGAGTTGCAGCTCAAGGGTGCTGGGCTGACGCCTTATTCCCGCATGGGCGACGGACGGGCGGTGTTACGCAGTTCGATCCGGGAGTTTTTATGCTCGCAGGCGATGGCGGGCCTGGGCATACCGACCACACGCGCCTTGTGTGTCACCGGGTCCGACGCGCCGGTACGGCGCGAGCAGGTGGAGACTGCAGCTGTCGTAACACGGGTGGCCCCCAGTTTTCTGCGGTTTGGCCACTTTGAGCACTTCTCGTACAACGGCCAGCACGCGCATCTCAAGGTGCTCGCCGACTACACCATCGACCGCTTTTACCCAGAATGCCGCGCCAGCGACCGTTTCTCCGGCAATGTTTACGCCGCTTTGCTGGAAGCGGTAAGTGAACGAACAGCTGAATTGCTGGCACATTGGCAGGCGGTGGGTTTTTGCCATGGGGTCATGAACACTGACAACATGAGCATCCTGGGGCTGACCATCGACTACGGACCGTTCCAGTTTCTCGACGGGTTTGACCCGGCGCATATTTGTAACCATTCCGACACACAGGGGCGTTACGCTTTCAACCGGCAGCCCAATATTGCGTACTGGAATCTATTTTGCCTCGGTCAGGCGCTGCTCCCGCTCATCGGCGAGCAGGAAAACGCACTGGCTGCACTGGAGTCGTACAAGGCGATCTTTCCGCAGGCGCTGGAGCGCCGCATGGCAGCCAAGCTCGGTTTGCCCGACAGCCACCCGGATGACAAAACCCTGATTGAAGGTATCCTGAAATTGCTGGCGGCTACCCACGTGGACTACACCATTTTCTGGCGCAGGCTGAGCCATTTCGTCGCAGGCGCGGACGTGCAAACCGTGCGCGACCTGTTTGTCGACCGGGCAGCCTGGGACGACTGGGCCGTGCAATACCTGCAGCGGCTGCAGCGTGCCGACCGGCAAGCTGCCGCGCAGCGGATGCTGCTAACCAACCCGAAATTCGTGCTGCGCAACCATTTGGGCGAACAAGCGATTCAAAAAGCGAAACTAAAAGACTTTTCCGAGGTCACAACGTTGCTGACGCTGTTGGAACACCCATTTGACGAACACCCGGGCCACGATGGCCACGCAGGTTTTCCCCCGGACTGGGCCACGGGCATCGAGATTAGCTGCTCGTCCTGAATTGCTGCTCCCGCCGCGGTTCCGACAGCGCTCGTTTTACCGTCTATAAAATACACCATGCCCTACAAAATTGAAAAATCCGACGCCCAATGGAAAACCTTGTTGCAGGAAAAGGGTGCCGAACCGATGGCCTATGAGGTGGCACGGCACGAAGCCACGGAGCGCGCATTCACCGGAAAATACGCCGACACCAAAGCCCCCGGCATCTACAGTTGCATCTGCTGCGGCAAGCCTCTTTTCGACGCCGCTGCCAAGTTTGATTCGGGTACCGGCTGGCCGAGCTATTTTCAGCCCATCAGCGAAGACGCTGTAGGCACCAAGGTGGACGGTATGCTCTGGGCCAAACGCACCGAGGTGCATTGCGCCGATTGCGGTGCCCATCTGGGCCATGTGTTCCCGGACGGCCCGGCGCCTACCGGTCAGCGCTATTGCATGAACTCGGCGTCTCTGGACTTTAAACGCGCATGAAAGCCCTGCTCGACTTCCTGCCTATCGTTCTCTTTTTCGGCGCCTACAAGTTCTACGATATCTACGTTGCCACGGCAGTCCTGATGGCTGCCACGGTAGCGCAGACTGCTGTGATGTATGCGATCGAACGCAAAGTCACCACGATGCAGAAGATCACGCTGGCGCTCATTCTGGTGTTTGGCGCGCTCACGCTGTATCTGCAGGACGAGCGTTTCATCAAATGGAAACCCACCGTGTTGTACGCTGCCATTGCGTTGGCGTTGGCGTTGGCAGTGTGGGTTTTCAAAAAGAGTTTCCTCAAGGCCATGTTGGGTGCCCAGATCGAACTGCCAGACCGGGTGTGGATGCGGCTCAATGTTGCCTGGATCGCTTATTGTGTTTTCATGGCAGTCATCAATGCCTATGTAGCCACGGTTTTCAGTACCGAAGCCTGGGTCGACTTCAAGCTGTGGGGCTACATCTTCCCGCTGCTGTTCCTGGTAGGCCAGGGCTTCTACATTGCACCGCACCTGAAGGCCGACGAGCCCAAGAGCGAGACCTGATATGGAGCCCACCGAGTTTGCGCTCGAGCAGCGTTTGCGCCAGTTACTTGCACCGACCGAATTGCAGGTGCAGGACGAAAGTGCCCAGCATGCCGGGCATGTGGGAGCTAACGGCACAGGTTACGGCACCCACTTCCGCGTGCGCATCGCCTCCCCGATGTTTGCCGGCAAGACTCGCGTGCAACGGCATCGGCTTGTGTATGATGCCCTGCAAGATTTCATCGACCAGGGGCTGCACGCCCTGGCGATAGAAGTAATTTGACCACCCCAATGCAGCAGCCGGCGACTATGTCCGCGTCGGCTGCACCCTACCCTAACCTACCGAGAGAAACCATGAAGAAGACACTGTTTGCCACACTGCTTGCCGCATCTATTTCAGGCCTGTCTGGCACGTACGCGCTGGCGCAGAATGTTGCGATTGTGAATGGCAAGGCTGTGCCCACCAGCAGGGTCGAGGCGCTGGCGCAACAAGTGGCCAAGTCCGGCCGACCGGTCACCCCCGAGATGCAGGGGCAAATGCGCGAAGAAGTCATTACGCGCGAGATCTTTCTCCAGGAAGCGCAAAAAATGGGGCTGGACGCGACCGATGACTTCAAAATCCAGATGGAGCTCGCACGCCAGTCGCTGCTGATCCGCGAACTGTTCACCGAGTTCCAGAAAAAGAACCCGGTAACTGACGCCGATGCCAAGGCCGAATACGATAAATTCGCAGCGGCCAATGGCGGCAAGGAATACAAGGCGCGGCATATCCTGGTGGAGAAAGAAGCCGATGCCAAGGCCATCATCGCCAGCATCAAGAAAGGTGGCAAGTTCGAGGACATCGCCAAAAAATCGTCCAAGGACCCAGGCTCTGGTGCCAATGGCGGCGATCTCGACTGGGCCGCCGCCGGCAGTTATGTGAAGGAGTTCTCGGACGCCATGGCTGCGCTGCAGAAGGGCAAGATGACCGAGACCCCGGTGAAGTCACAGTTCGGCTACCACATCATCCGGCTGGACGACATCCGCGACACGCAGTTGCCGAAATTTGAAGAAGTGAAGCCCCAGATTACCCAGCAACTCACGCAACAGAAACTGGCCGGGTTTCAGGAGTCGTTGCGATCCAAAGCCAAGGTGGAATGAGCTTTGGCAGTCGGCGGTTCACAGAACACGCACCACGCCCCACAGCGTGATCGCGCCGATCAGGACCGGCTGGTGCACCATATAGTAAGAAAGACTCCAGCGCCCGAGCAACGCTAGTTGCCGCCCGGCACCGGAGGCTTGCCAGCGCAGGAACCAGGTCGTTTGGCGCTGCAGCAACCAGCTGCCAGCCGCGAGTCCCCACCACAGCACCCCCAGCCACGGTAGTAGCGGAACGTAGTCTTCGGTAATCGGCTTTTGGGTGATCAGGCCGAGCCAATTGAGCCATGGGCCGTTAAGAGCGGGGGCCCATGCAGAGCCCGCCAACAGCATTGCGCCGATCGGTTTGGCCGCCACGGCGATGCCGCCCAGCAGCCACAACCAGCTACCCCAGGCGGCGGTCAATCGTGCCACCACCAGCATCACAGCCATGCCATGCAGCACTCCGAAGTAAATGAAACTCTTGGGGTACATCAGCCAGGAGCCCGCAGTCACCTGCACAGCGCACGCCGCCACCTGGCTCCAGCGCC
>JANOCN010000767.1:0-7633 GCA_031412185.1 Betaproteobacteria bacterium
ATCCTGTTGCTCCCCCAGGTAAGGGTCGGGTACGACATCGCTGTTGTGGGAGATGCAGAACTCGGTGAGCCTGCGCAGTTTGCCGGCATGCTGCGGGGGGCAGGTTTCCTGCAAGGTACGCAGGTTATCCAGGTCCATCACCAGGATGATGTCCGCTGTCTCGAAATCGACCGACTGTATGGGTCGTGAGCGCAGGTCGGAGAGGTCGTAGCCGCGGCTGGCAGCATGCTGCTGCGAACGCGCATCGGGTGGGCCACTGGGATAGTGGTCGTGGGTGCTGGCGGAGTCAACACGGACCCATGCGTCCAGTCCGTGCTCCCGGATTTTCTTGCCGAACACGGCATGGGCGGTCGGGCTGCGGCACAGGTTGGCGCGGCACACAAACAATACCGAAAATGTGTTCATGCCAGACAACGGAAAAAGGACGTTGCGGCTTCAGGGGGCCTTGTCGGTGAGCATGATGTGGCAGCAGCCGCCACCGCGCTGTTCGCTCCAGGTCTCGTTGTCAAAATCCACACCCGCCGCCTCGAACAGGCCTTTGTCAAAAGCCCCTGCAATGCGGCACAAGGTGGCTGTGGTCATGGCGTCCAGGCCGGCCTCCTGCCACGCGTCTTTCAGCGGACAGCGTTTTACGCGGAACTCGATGCCGTTGCTTTGCCGCGTCACGTTGGTGGGGTACATACGGCCCTGGTCCGGGCTTACGGCCAGGAAGGCCTCTCCCACGGCCAGCGCGCTGGGGCCCTTGGCTTTGAAGTAACCGGCACCTACCTCCTGCCCGCGTTTGTGGATGATGCGCACCATCAGCGCCTCGCCGCGCTCCTGCCCGAGCTCAGTCACCATCTCGGCATGCATCAGGCGGTACAGGTCGGCACGGTTACGAAAACTCGCCTCCAGTTCCGCGCGCAGGGTTTCCTCACTCATGCCATTACTCCTTCGGTTATCGTGGTTTTGCCCAATCGTGGGGCGGCGGCCAACAGCGCGCGCGTGGCCTCGTGCTGGGGGTTGGTGATGACGTCGTGGGTGCGTCCGGTTTCTACCACGCGGCCGCGCTCCATGACCGCGACGCGGTCGGCTACGGCACGTACCACCGCCAGGTCGTGGCTGATGAACAGGCAGGCGATGCCGGTGTCTTGCTGAATGCCGCGCAGCAACTCCAGCACCTGCGCGCGCACCGATACGTCGAGCGACGATACCGGCTCGTCAAGTACCAGCAGCACCGGCTGGGTGGCCAGTGCACGCGCAATGTTGACGCGCTGGCGTTGGCCACCGGAAACTTCATGCGGCCTGCGGCGTGCCAGGGCGGGGTCGAGGCCAACCCTGCGCAGCAGCACAGCGACCGCGTCGTCGCCGTGTGGCAACTGGTGCAGGCGCAGCGGATCGGCCAGCAGGCGGCCGATGCTGGCACGCGGGTTGAGCGCACCCAGTGGGTCCTGGAACACCATCTGAAAACGCTGGCGCGCCAGGCGCAAGGCCTCGCCGCGCAGCGCCAGCAGGTCAGCGCCATCAAAACGAACCTGGCCGGCATCGGGATCGACCAGCCGCATCACAATCCGCGCCAGCGTGGTTTTGCCCGAGCCCGAGCCGCCCACCAGCGCCAACGTTTCGCCGGCACGGATGTCCAGGTCGACGTCGCGCAACACGTTGGTCAGCCGGGCGCCGCGGCCAAGCGATTTGACCAGCCCTGTGACCTGCAGCAAGGGTGGGGTTGCAGACTCCGCAGCCAGCGCAGGGCGGGGGGGTGCAGGGCGGTCCAGATCGAGCGACGCTGCGATCAGGCTCTGGGTGTAGCTGTGGGTCGGCCGGGTGACCAGGTCGTCCATCCTGGCACTTTCCACCACCAACCCCTGGCGCATCACCACGCCATGTTCAGCTACGCCGCGCGCCAGGGCAATGTCGTGGGTAACCAGCAGCAGCGCCATGCCGGTGTCGCGCACCAGCGTATCGATCAGCGCCATGATCTGTGCCTGCACGATGGTGTCGAGCGCGGTCGTGGGCTCATCGGCAATCAGCAGCTTGGGGCTGGCCGCAATCGCCATGGCAATCGCGACACGCTGGCGCTGGCCACCCGACAACTCGTGCGGGAACGCTGCCAGGCGACGCCCCGGCTCGGGAATGCCCACGCGCTCCAGCAGATCGTGCGCATGGCGCAGGGCAGCGGCTTTGTCCTGCCCCAGGTGCGCCATGCCGACCTCGGCAATCTGCTCGCCGATGGTCAGTACCGGGTTCAGGCTGGACATTGGGTCCTGGAACACCACACCAATGTCGCGGCCCAGCGTTGGAGGCGTGGCCAGCGCTGGCCAGGTGATGGAGCCGCGCACCACCGCGTTGTCGGGCAACAGCCCGGCCAGCGACATCATGCTCACCGTCTTGCCCGAGCCGCTCTCGCCGAGCAGGGCCAGACGCGCACCGGGTGCCAGCGAAAAACTGGCGTCGCGCACTGCCGCGATGGTCTGGCCGGCGTCGGCGAAGTCCACCTCCAGGTGCTCAACCCGCAACAAGTCGCGCACCTGTGCCTGCCCCGCCACCGGCCGCGGAAGGGCTGCGTTCATGCCGCAGCCCGTTTGCCGGCCAGCGCGTCGTTGATGCCCTCGCCGATCAGGTTCACTGCCAGCACGGTCAGGATGATCGCCGCGCCGGGAATCGCCGACAGGTACGGTGCGGTGCGCAAGACGGCGCGCCCGTCTGCGATCATGCGGCCCCAGGTCACGCGGTTCGGATCGCCCAAGCCCAGAAACGACAGCGCCGCCTCCACCAGGATGGCGGCGGCAATCACTACGGTGGCCAGGGTGATGACCGGCGGGAGCGCATTGGGCAACACCTCACGAAACGCAATCTGCATCGGGCGCATGCCCAGCACGCGGTAGGCATCGACGAAATCGCGGCTGCGCAGGCTCAGTATTTCGGCGCGCACGACCCGCGCCGGCCCGGTCCAGGAGCTGAGCGTGATCGCCAGCACCACGCTGCCGAGCGACGGACCGATCACACTGACCAGCGCCAACGCCAGAATAAAGCCGGGTACGGCTTGAAAGGCCTCGGTCAGGCGCATCAAGGCTTCGTCGGTGCGCCCTCCCACAAACCCGGCCACCGTGCCGATGGAGGTGCCGAGCAACAACGCGCCGATCGCGGCGGCAGCCGCCACGATCAGGGTGGCGCTGGCACCGTGCAACAGCGACGCCAGCACATTGCGCCCGAGCCGGTCGGTGCCGAGCGGAAAAGCGGCATCTTCAAACGGTGGCAGCAGAGACGGCCCGGCCATGGCTTGCGGATCGCCCGGCGACAGCCACGGTGCGAGCAATGCCAGCAGCACTATCGGGGTGAGCAACAGCAGGCCTGCCAGGCCCTCACGCGAGTAGCGGAAACGGCCCAGCATCAGGTAGCCACTACGCGCGGATCCAGCCTTGCGTAGGCAAGATCGACCAGCAGGTTGATCAGGATCACCATCACGGTGCCGGTCAGGATAATGCCCAGCAGTAGCGGTACATCGCGCTGGGTGACGGCCTCGTAGGCCAGCCGACCCAGGCCCGGAATCGAGAACACGCTTTCGATCACCACACTGCCACCCAGCATGGCGGCAGCTTGCAGGCCCAGCATGGTGACCACCGGCAACAGCGCGTTACGCGCCACATGGCGCCAGACGATACGCTGGCGGCTCAGCCCTTTGGCCCGTGCGGTGCGCACAAAGTCGCTGCGCCAGGCCTCCACCATACCGGCCCGCATCAACCGCAGGTACAACGCCAGATACACCAGGCCCAGCGCGGTGGCGGGCAGCGTCAGGTGCCAGACCACATCTCGTACACGGGCCATCCCAGCCAGCGGCTCACCGATGGTCGCCACGCCACCGAGTGGGAACCAGCTTAGCTTGACCGCAAAAGCAACAATCAGCATCAACCCGAGCCAGAAGCCCGGAGCGGCGTACAGCGCGAGCGACAACAGCGTCAGGATGCGGTCGCGCCAGGAGCGGGGGCGCGACCCGGCCCATACGCCGAGTAGGCTGCCGGCTGAAAAGGAGAAACTGATGGCCGCCGACATCAGCAACAGCGTATTACCCAGCCGGTCCAGCACCACCTCGCGTACCGGCCTTGAGAACGCAACCGACCAGCCCAGGTCCAGCGTGAGCAACGACAGCAGGTACGAGGCGAGCCGCGCACCGAACGAGCGGTCGAGGCCCCATTCCTTGCGCAATTGCGCCACCAGCCCCGCATCGCCACCGCTACCGGACAAGTAGGCATCCACCGCGTCGCCAGGCGCAAGCTCCAGCAAGCAGTAGGAGCCGACCGCCACGATAGCCAGTACCGGCACCGCATTGCCAAGCCTGCGCGTAACAATGCGCCAGACCGGGTTCATCTGCGCGCGTACTGAAACAGGAGTCGTGAAAATTTTGTAGCGGAACCCACAACTCCTAAGAGCTGAGCCAGGTGTCGGACCAGTTCGACGTGGCCCAACGCGGGTTGTTGGCGACGTTGCGTACGCGGTCACGTATGACCGAGATAAAGGTGAATTCAGCGACGTGAATCAGTGGCTGGGTTTCGGCGACCTGGCGCTGGAAGTCGCGGTACCAGCGGACCCGGCTCAGTGGATCGAGGTTTTCCGAAGCCCGCTGCATGCTGTTGTTGAGCGCGACATCGTTGTAGCCATACTGGTTGGAGAACGGCACACCGGCTGGCAACCCGCCCTGGTAAAGAATGGTGGTCGAGATCGCCGGGTCATTGCGGTATACCGGCGAGCCGATCGCCAGGTCAAACGTGTGGTCGGTGTAAATCGCCTTGATGTGGCCCGGCGCATCGCCATTGACCAGTTCCGCGTCTATGCCGACCACCCGCAGTGCCTGGCGCAGGTAGTCGCCCATCTGGCGGGTCTGCTCGAACCACGGCGCAGGCAGCAGGCGCAGCTTGAAGCGCATGCCGCTTGAGCCGCCCTGGCGCGGATAACCGGCTTCATCGAGCAGTGCATTGGCCCTTGCCACGTCGAACGCCGGTTGTGCCGACTCGTTGCTGTGAAACTGTTTGTCGAACTTCGGAATCGGGCCGGACGACGCCGTGGCGTAGCCGCGAAAAATAGTCTTGACGACAAAATCCTTGTCGATGGCGTGTGCAATAGCGCGGCGCACGCGTGCATCAGCCAACTCCTTGCGGCGGTGGTTGATCTCCACGGTCAGCTGGTAGGTGATGCCTTCGTAGCCCTTGGTAACCACCTGCACTCCCTTGAGTTTCTCCATCCGTGGCAACTCGCTCAGCGGAATCGCCGAGAACGCCGCCAACTGGATCTGGTCGGCCTCGATCGCGGCTGCCACCGCGCCTGCGTCCGGCAGTACGCGGTAGATGATCCCGTCCAGGTAGGGCTTGTCTTTGTCCCAATACGTCGGGTTTTTGGTGAGACGGTAAAACTCGCCCGGCTTGTGCTCGGCAAAGCGGAATGGTCCGGTGCCGACAAGTTTGGTGTTGGCCGGGTTGGTGTTGACGTCGGTGCCCTGGTAGATGTGTTTTGGAACCACTGCAGTCACTGCGGGCAAGGCATTGCTGATCAACTGGAACGGTGTGGCTTTGGAAAATCGGAACACTGCCGTGCCGCCATCCGGGGTTTCCACCGCTTCCAGGTCCCGGAACAACACGCGCCCCAGGTTCTGCGCCTTCTTCCAGACTTCCATGGCAGAAAACGCCACGTCGGCAGAAGAAAAAGGTTTGCCATCGTGCCAGGTCACCCCAGGGCGCAACTTGAAGGTGGCGCTGCGGCCGTCGGCACCGCCACTCCACTCGGTGGCCAGACGCGGCACCAGGCCTGTGCCGTCGTACGACATTTCGGCTAACGGTTCGATGACCTTGCTGGCTACGTAGAAAACACCGTTCGATGCGGCGATTGCCGGGTTCAGGTTGCGAGGCTCGGTGTCGGCGGCCACCACCAGCGTGCCACCCCTGCGTGGCGTGCCCTGGCCCCATGCAAATCCAGGCAGCGTGGCGGCCCCGGCGGCACCAATGGCGGTGCCAAGCAAGGTGCGGCGGGAAAAGTCTGTCTCGCTCATCGTGACCTCCGGGTACTGGCGGTCAGCATAGCAGATGCGCCCACCTGCCCGGTGCGAATCGCTGCCGCACGGGCGACCACTGCGGCCTTCTCGGTTTCGTCCAGGCGGGCCAGGTTCTTCACCTGCAGGGCCATCCGGGGGTTGCCGGCCAGCAAGGCCTCATGGCGCATCAAGAAATCCCAGTACAAGGTGGTGTAGGGGCAGGCCGCATCGCCGGTCTTCTGCGCCGGGTCGTAGCGGCAACCAGCGCAATGCGGGCTCATGCGTTGCAGGTATTTGCCGGTAGCGATATAGGGCTTGCTTGCCATGACACCGCCATCGGCATATTGACCCATGCCCAGCGTGTTGGGCAATTCGACCCACTCGACCGCATCCACATACACCGCCAGGTACCAGGCATGGACCTGTTGCGGCTGGACGCCGAACATCAGCGCGAACAGCCCGGTCACCATCAGCCGCTGGATGTGGTTGGCGTAGCCGTGCTTGAGCGTCTGGGTGAGCGCATCGCGCAGGCAGGCCATATCGGTCTCGCCGGTCCAGTACCAGGCCGGCAAATCGTGCTGGGCGGCCAGCGCATTGCGCTCCAGGTAGCCAGGCATCAGCGTCCAGTACACGCCCCGCACATATTCGCGCCAGCCGAGAATCTGCCGCACGAACCCTTCCACGCTGGCCAGCGGGGCGTGTCCCGCTTCAAAAGCCGCAACTGCGGCATTGACCACTTCGCGCGGGTTCAGCAGCTTGAGGTTGAGCGCCGCCGAAAGATGGGCATGGTAGAGCCATGGCTCGCCGGGCCACATGGCGTCCTGGTAGCGCCCGAAAAGGGGAAGGCGGTCGGTAATGAATCCCTGCAAGGACAGCAGCGCCTGCGCGCGGGTGACCGGCCAGGCAAAATTCTCCAGCGAGCCGGGGTGCCCGGGGAATCGGGTGTTGACGAGCCCGATGATTTCGCGCGTCAGCCCATCGGGTGCAAACGTGCTGCGCGGCGGCAGTTTGCCGGGGCCTGCGCTACCAAACGATTCCCGGTTCTCGGCGTCAAAATTCCACTGGCCACCAAGAGGCTGTGACGCCGATCCAGCCTGCATCAGCACGCCGTGGCGCTTGCGTTGCTCGCGGTAGAAATACTCCATGCGCAGTGACTTGCGCCCCCGTGCATGGGCGGCAAATGTGCGCACCGGACCATAAAAGTGACGGTCTTCGCGCAGGTCCAATGCCACCTGGCTGCTGGTGGCAACTGCTGTCAGCGCCTGCAATACGCGCCAGTCGCCAGGTGCAGTCATCACCAGAGCGGCCGGGCGCAAAAGACTGATATCGGCTTGCAGTTGTGTCGCCAGGCTGGCCGCAGTACCGGTGTCGTCCAGCCGGCGGTAGTGCAGCGGGTGCCCTTTGGCTGCCAGCGCCAGGGCAAAGTGCCGCATCGCCGCAAGGAACATCGCGATGCGTTGTTTTCCAGACCAGACATGGGTGGATTCGTCGCTGGCCTCGGTCATCCAGACCGCATCGACAGCGGCGTCGAAACCATCAAACGCGGCGGCGTCCAGGTCGAGCTGGTCGCCCAGCACAATCACCAGCGAGCGCAGGTCAGCCTCCTTTGGGTGTAGCGCGCCGACAGGCGTCTGA
>JANOCN010000768.1:0-3114 GCA_031412185.1 Betaproteobacteria bacterium
ATCATATTTGACTCGCCCCCGCTGCTTCTCACCACCGAAGCCCGTGTGCTGGCATCCCACATGGGGCAGATCGTGATGGTGGTACACGCCGAGAAGACATTGCGCTCCGATGTTCAGGATGCGCTTGCCACCATCGAAGCCTGTCCCGTCAAGATGCTGGTGCTCAACCAGGCCCGCAGCGCGTCCGCTGGAGGGTATGGCTACGGGTATGGCTACGGTTATGGTTACGGGAACAAGGCTGCTTAGGCCTCCGCTGCCTTCATGAAACAAGAGGTGCATCCAAAAGACCTGCCGAGCCATCGCGCGATTTCCTTGATCCAGGGAAATGTTGCGATGCTGACGTTGGGGTTGGTGGCGACCGCGGCGCACGCACAGACTACGCTGGACGTTGGCACTGCTGGCAGGATTGTGGTGGTGCCGCGTATCTCCGTGACGGAGACCTTCACCAGCAATGTAGGGCTGAGCAGCACCAACAAGCAATCTGAACTGATCACCCAGATCAGCCCGGGCATACGTATCAGCAGCCAGGGTGGCCGGATTACCGGCTCGGTGGACTATTCGCTGAATGAGCTTTTGTACGCTCGAAACAGCTCTGGCCGGAGGTCGGAAAACAGGCTCAACGCTTCTGGAAAAGTGGAGGTGATTGACAAGACCGGCTACGTCGACTTCAGTGGCGTGGTGTCCCAGCAGGCAATTTCGGCCTTCAGCGCGCCTACCAACAGTGCCAGCTTGCTGAACGGCAACAGTACCGAGACAGCGGTATTCAGACTTTCACCGAATATCCGTGGCAGGCTGGGTGACGTGGCGCAATATGACGCGCGCTACAGCCTCATATCGAGCCGAAGCGGATCCACGACAGCCTCGGACGTCAACTCCAGCGAGCTGTCGCTGCAACTCGGCTCCATCAGTGGCAGGGCAGGCTGGACGCTTGGCGTGAACCGGCAAGTGGCGGACTACAGCGCGGGCCGGTCCACTGAGTCCCAGCGCATCGATGGCCAGATAAATTTCCCTTTCAGTCCGCAATGGGGTGCCTTCGTGCGTGCCGGGCATGAATCCAACGACTTTACTGGCGGGGCGTCGCGCAAGCAGGACTTCACTGCGCTCGGACTGAATTGGACCCCCAACGAAGAGCTGCGGCTGAGTGTTGACCAGGACAGCCGCGGATCCACCGGCATTGTGGCGCGTTGGGCGCCCTCTAAACGCACCAGTGTGTCGGTGGTACGCGAGCAGCGGCTGTACGGCGATACCCACAGCATCGCGCTGGCGTACCGCACGCCGAATACCGCATGGACGTTCAGCGACTCCCGCTCTGCGGTCACCAACCCCGGTCAGACAACCGGCGTGGGAGCACCCTCTCTCTACGATATCCTGTTTGGCCAGTTCATCACCATCGAGCCAGACCCGATCAAGCGCGATCAGTACGATGCATTCCTGCGTGCCAACGGCATAGTTCCCAACGCCACGGCGGTCGGCGGGTTCCTGACATCCTCCTTGTCGCTGCAGCGCCAGCAGCAGTTGTCGTTTGCGCTGTTTGGGGCTCGCAGTACCTTGTCCATCATCGGAACGCGCACCAGCAACAGCAGGCTGGATTCGCTTGCAACCGGGGTGGACGACTTTGCAACTGCGGGTGTGGTGTCTCAGAATGGGCTGAGCGTCAACTACTCCTACCGCCTTACGGCGCGGTCGTTGCTGAGCTTCATAGCAGCGCGCCAGTCTTCCAGTGGGTCGCTTGGGGTGGCCGGGACATCGTCGCGCACCATGAATGTCAACCTGTCGTCCAGCCTCACCAGGGATACCTCGGCAAGTATCAGTGCGCGCCGCGTGGTGTTCGACAGTGCCACCGCTCCTTATACCGAAACAGCAGTGACTGGCAGTCTTACTGTGCAGTTCTGAACCATGTATGAAGCTTTTTACGGGCTTTCCAGCAAGCCCTTCCAACTTAACCCTGATCCGAGTTTCTATTTCGGCAGCAAACAGCATCGGCGCGCCAAGGCGTATCTGGAGTACGGGTTGCTACGCAATGAGGGGTTCATTGTCATCACGGGTGAGATCGGTGCCGGCAAAACGACCATAGTGCGAGGCCTGCTCGACAGCATGGATGGCGGCGCAGTGACCGCCGCGAACCTGGTCAGTACCCAGCTCGACGCTGAAGACACCCTGCGCATGGTCGGCGCTGCGTTTGGCGTACGCGTCAAAGACGTTTCCAAGGCCGATCTGCTGATGGCACTGGAGGCGTTCCTGGTCACACAGGTCAGTGAAGGAAAACGCAGCTTGCTGATTGTCGACGAGGCGCAAAACCTCACCCCGCGCGCGGTAGAGGAGTTGCGCATGCTGTCCAACTTCCAGTTCGGCAAACAGGCGTTGCTGCAGACCTTTCTGGTCGGGCAACCGGAGTTCCGCGACATACTGCAACACCCCAACATGCAGCAACTGCGCCAGCGCGTTACCGCGACCTGCCATATCGGGCCACTGGATGTCGAGGAAACCCGTGGCTACATCGAGCACCGCCTCAAATGCGCTGGGGGCACCGGGCGCCCGGCTTTTGACCCAGAGGCATTTGAGGTAATTTTCAAAGCCACAGCGGGCATACCCAGGCGTATCAATTCTGTGTGCGACCGGCTTTTGTTGCTGGGTTTCCTGGGCAACAAGGAGCAGCTTTCGGTTGAAGACGTGGATGAAGTTGTAGACGAAATGCACGACGAAGCCGGCGGCTCTGCGCACAAGTTGGTGTCCGGTCGGGGCTTTCTGGACAGCACCACGCAACACAGCGGTTCTGACCAACTGGTCGACATTGACCTTGCCAAACTGCAGGTTCCTGGCACGCTCGCCGACAGCTTTTCGGGTCAACTGTCCAACCTTGCTTCCGAGCAACAGAGCGATCGTTTTCATCGCCTGGAGCGCAGCATGTTGCGGCTGGAGCGTGTCAACCTCGAAATACTTTCCATGCTGCAGAAGCTGGTTTCCTCGGTCAGGCGCTAGCTCATGGCACCCGCCCAGCTCACCAATGCCCTGACGATCGACGTCGAAGACTACTTTCAGGTCTCGGCATTTGCGCCACACATTGCCCGCTCCAGTTGGGACAGCCGGGAATGCCGGGTCGAGCGCAATGTCGGG
>JANOCN010000769.1:0-2138 GCA_031412185.1 Betaproteobacteria bacterium
GCGTGTTGCCATCTACCGCAATGTCTCCTTTGAAGCGCCCGTGCACCGAGTCGAACTGCAGCATGTAGGCCAGATAGTCCGGCTCCAGCAAATCGTTGATGCCCACCACCTCAATGTCCTGGAAGTTCTGGGTGGCCGCACGAAACACCATGCGTCCGATACGGCCAAAGCCGTTGATGCCGATCTTGATAGTCATTTGCTGTTTTCTCCGGGGGTTAAGACACTATCCGTGAATAAGGACTTCGCGCTGGCCAACTGCGCTTTCAGCGTTTGGCCAGCACTTTTTGCACCGTACCAGCGACGTTTTCCGGTGTGAATCCGAAATATTTGAACAAATCCGGGGCCGGGGCTGACTCGCCGTAGGTGTCGATCCCGACCACGGCTGCGCAGCCATACTTCCACCAGCCATCGGTCACGCCCATCTCTACCGCTATCCGCGGCAGACCAGCTGGCAAGACGGCGTTTTTGTACGCCAAAGATTGCCGGTCAAACGTGGTGGTGCTTGGCATGGAGACCACACGAACGGCTATTTTTCGGGTGGCCAGCAACTCCTGCGCCTTGAGTGCCAACTGCACCTCGGAGCCGGTCGCGATAAGGACCGCCTGTGTCTTCTTGCGCAAACCGACATCGCTGGCCTCCGCCAGCACGTAGGCACCTTTGCTGATGGCGTCCAGCCCGCTTGCACCGGGTGACACCACGGAGCTACCTTTGGGCGCGTAGCTGATGTTCTGCCGACTCAACAGCAGTGCCGTGGGTCGGGTCGTGTTCTGCAATGCCACCGCCCAGGCGATCGCGGTCTCGGCCGTATCGGCCGGACGCCACACATCCAGGTTGGGTATCAGGCGCAACGACGCTGCATGTTCAACCGACTGGTGTGTCGGCCCGTCTTCTCCCAGGCCAATGCTGTCGTGCGTAAACACATGCACCACGCGCAACTTCATCAGCGCGGCCATGCGGATCGCGTTGCGGCTGTAGTCGCTGAACGTCAGGAAGGTGCCGCCGTAGGGAATAAAGCCGCCGTGCAACGCGACACCATTCATGATCGCTGCCATACCGAACTCACGCACGCCGTAGTTGATGTGCCGTCCGCCCACTTTCGCCCCGGAGGCATCGGTGGTCTGCACCACCGCACCGGCCAGATCAAAACGCAAACTCGGTGTGCTTTTGGTATTGGTCAGGTTGGAGCCGGTCAAATCTGCCGACCCGCCTAACAGTTCGGGCATGGCGGCGGTAAACGCCTCCAGCGCCAGTTGCGATGCCTTGCGCGACGCCACGGTTTGCGCCTGCGTGTGGGCAGCAACCACCGCGTCCACCGCCACCTGCGCGAAGCTGCGCGGCAGCTCACCCTTCATGCGGCGCACAAGCTCCTTGGCTAAATCAGGATGCGCCGCCTGGTATCCGGCAAATCGGTCGTTCCAGGACTTCTCGGCAGCGCTCCCGGCAGCTTTGGCGTCCCACGCCGCGTACACGTCTTGCGGGATCACGAAGGGCGGCTCGTTCCAGCCCAGCGCGGTCCGTGTCAGCGCGATCTCATCGGTACCCAGGGGCTCGCCGTGGGCCTTGGCGGTGTTGCCCCGATTCGGACTGCCCTGGCCGATGCGGGTCTTGCAGATAATCAGCGTGGGGCGTTCGGTCGATTCGCGGGCGCTGGTGATCGCCTTGGACACAACTTCAGCGTCGTGCCCATCTACCGGCCCGACCACATTCCAGCCATAGGCCACAAAACGCAACGCGGTGTTGTCGGCAAACCAGGGGCTGACCTGCCCGTCAATCGAGATGCCGTTGTCGTCATACAGCGCGACCAGTTTGTTCAGTTTCCAGGTGCCCGCAAGTGCCGCCGCCTCATGGCTGATACCTTCCATCATGCAGCCGTCGCCCATGAATACGTAGGTGTGGTGGTTGACCACATCGAAGCCATCGCGGTTGAATTCGGTGGCCAGCAGCTTTTCCGCCAAGGCCATGCCGACCGCATTTGCAAATCCCTGGCCCAGCGGGCCGGTGGTGGTTTCCACGCCAGGCGTCAGCCCGTGCTCAGGGTGCCCGGGGGTCTTGCTGTGGAGCTGGCGGAAGTTCTTCAGCTCCTGCATCGGCAATGCGTATCCGCTGAGGTGCAGCAGCGCATACAGCAGCATCGAACT
>JANOCN010000770.1:0-4677 GCA_031412185.1 Betaproteobacteria bacterium
CACCCGGTCAGCGGCTGGCGGCAGTCCGGGCACATACGCCCGGCGTCGGTGGAGTAGACCAGGCCACCGATGGCAGGGCGGGGCTTCATCGTTGCGTGCAGTGGAAAATCGGGGATCAGGCTGATGTCTGCGCTTGATTACATCAAGATTCGAACATCCTCAACGCTGGAAAAGTCGCGGTCGTGGGTCACCAAGGCGTACGCGTTGATCTGTAACGCAGTGGCGAGCTGGACGGCGTCGGGCAGGCGCAGCCGGTAGCGCTGGCGCAGTCGGGCGGCACCAACGGCAATTTCGGGGCTCAGTGGCTGTAGCTGGTGCTCCCGCAATGAGGCTTCCATCTGTTTTGCCAGCGCATCGCGACCATGCTGGTACGGGCCAGTCAGAACTTCGGCCAGCGTGAGGGTCGTCAGTGCAACTTGCAAGCGGCCGGAAGTGGCGGCCTCGAACAGGCCCGCAAACCGGTGCGCGAATTGTGCGTTGTCCTCCAGGTGGTAAATGAATGGAGCCGTGTCCACCAGAAGCAAAGCCCCTTGCGGCAGCGATGACCATTCGACCAAGGGTGCCGCCGCTTTGCGTGAAGAGGTGGCACCTTTGGCGGAGCCCGGTTTTTTCAACGTGACCATTCGTCGCGCAGGTCAGCCACGGTACGGGATGGCTCTTTGCCCCATAGTCCAGCGGCGCAGCCCTTCAGAGCCATGAGAGAGGTCGGCAGGCTGCGCTTTGCACTGGCCATGCTCGCAGGCACCAGTGCCGCATACGGCTGACCGTGTTTGGTGATGACCGTGGTTACGCCCTTGTGCGCCGCAGCGACGAGTTCGGGCAAGCGTCGGCGTGTGATTTCAATTCCCAAATGGGCCATACGATTCCCTGTTCAAGCTTAATATGTACAGTCTGTACATATTGTGCGCTATGTCGCGGCGGTCATCAAGCCCCGGTTAACAAAACTCCCACACCACGCACGGCTTGGGTGGCTGCCTCCGACACATGCCTCTGCCTGCTGCTCCGGGCGCTTGTTCTAAGACTCAATCCCGGCGCAGTTGAAATACTGATCGGCTTTCGAATACCTTTCCGCATTCGGCAAAGGGGGTATCCGGCACCGCAGCCCGGAAGTCTTCTGTCACAAGAACCTCACCACGTTTGGCCACTTCTTCCCCGAGTTTGGATGCTGCGTTGACCTCGGCACCCCAAACCTCGTGTTCGCCCACCCGCAGTACCTGGCCGTAGCCCAGGCCGATACAGACCTCGATGCGTTCCTCCGGCAAGCGTCCCGGGTTGGCGGCATCGGTAGCTGCCAGCATGGCGCGGGCGGCAGCGAGCGCCTGCGCGGGTGCGTCGAACACAGCCAGCAGCGAGTCGCCTTCGCGCTTCAGGCAACTGCCGCCGTGCTGATGGATCAAGGGCAGAAACAAGCTTTCGGACTCGTGGATCAACTGCAGAAAATGCAGTATGCCGAAGGCGTCGACCAGGCGCGAGAAACCCACCAGGTCGGTGAACATGATGGCCTGCATGCGGCCAAATCGCGCGTGGATGGCTGCGTCTACGGCCGCGCGGTCAGAGCCAGTGGCTGCCTTGCGCTGCGCCAGCAGTTGCGCCAGTTCTTCGGAATCGGTCGCCATGTGCTTCCCCCTTCGCAGCATTTTGCCGCGAAGGGAGTCCGGGTTCAACCTGGAAATGGCAGTTGGACGCGCCCGAACGGGCTGCGATGCGGTGCGCCGGCTCAGTGCCTTAGCTGCGCACGCGCCAGCAACAACTCGCGTTCCTGCTTGTTGCGCGTCATGTCGGCTGCACGTGCGAACTCGGCGCGTGCTTCCGCGTGCCGCCCCAGTTTGGCCAGCAGGTCGCCGCGTACGCTGGGTAACCAGTGGTACTGTGCAAGGGCCGGTTCGTGCGCCAGGGCATCCACGATCTCCAGGCCAGCCGCTGGCCCGAACGCCATGCCGACCGCAACCGCGCGGTTGAGTTCCACCACGGGAGAAGGCGCGACCTGGGCCAGCGCGTCATAGAGTGCCACGATCTGCGCCCAGTCGGTGTCTTGCGCCGTCGCTGCCCGCGCATGGCAGGCCGCCAATGCCGCCTGCAAGGCATAAGCGCCGCGGGCACCGTCCAGTGTCTCCGTTTGGGCCAGTGCCTTCAGCCCACGCGCGATCATCGCCCGGTCCCAGAGGCTGCGGTCCTGCTCCAGCAGCAGCACCGGCTGGCCCGACGCGTCGGTGCGCGCCGGTATGCGTGAGGCCTGGATTTCCATCAAGGCAACCAGGCCGTGTACCTCGGGTTCGTGCGGCACCAGGCCGGCCAGAACATGCCCCAGCCGCAACGCCTCCTGGCACAACGCAGGGCGCATCCAGTCGTCGCCCGCGGTAGCCGAGTAGCCTTCGTTGAAGACCAGATAGACCACCTCGAGCACCGACGCCAGCCGGGGCACCAGTGCATCGGCGCGCGGCACCTCAAATGGCACCCGGGCCGCAGTGAGCGTACGTTTGGCACGCACGATACGTTGCGCGATGGTAGGCTCGGCCACCAGAAAGGCGCGCGCTATCTCGTCAGTCGTCAGCCCGCCCAACAGGCGCAGGGTGAGGGCCACCCGTGCCTCGGTGGACAGCACCGGGTGGCAGGCGGTGAAGATCAGGCGCAGCAGATCGTCGCCAATATCGTCCTGGCGCGAAGCGTCGAGTGCGTCCACGAAATCCGGCACCACATGCGTCTGCAGGGCTTCCATGTCGTGGCCCAGCTCCTCGTGTTTGCGCGCATGCAATGCGGCCTGGCGCAGTTGGCCGAGGGCGCGATTCTTGGCAGTGGTCATAAGCCAGGCTCCGGGGTTGTCCGGCACGCCCTGGGTGGGCCAGTGCTCCAGCGCCGCCACCAGCGCGTCCTGCGCCAGCTCTTCGGCCAGGCCCAGATCGCGCACCATACGCGCGACCTTGGCAATCACCTTGCCAGACTCGACCCGCCACAGGGCTGCAATGGCTTGGTGGGTTGCGGTAGTGTCCATGCGCAGGCCTTGTTTGCAGGCGATCAGCCTACCGCGCTTCGGCGATCTTTCTCAGGTCGGGTCTTCCACATCTCAGAACTCCACCATGGTTTTGAAGCCGCCCCAGAACATGCGCTTGCCATCAAAAGGCATGGCACCTGGTTTCATCATGTCCGCCATGCGCGGGTCGGCCATGACCTTGGCATTGACGCTGTCGCGGTGTTTGCGCGACTTGTAAACGATCCACGAGAAAACCACGGTCTCGTCGGCTTTCAGCTTGACGCTTTGTGGGAACGACGTCGACTTGCCAGGCTTCACATCGTCGGCCACGCATTCGCGGTACTCCAGCGCGCCGTGCTCCATCCACACCTTGCCCGCCTTGCGCGCCAGGCTCCGGTAAGCGGCGAGTTTGGCAAGTGGCACGGGTAATACGAATCCATCGACATAGTTAGGCATGGTGCGGCTCCTGGTGGTTGGGAATGTTGAAAGTAATCGCGTGGCCGCGACCTTCATTGCTACGACGATCGATGTGCTGACAAATCGACAGCGCGAACTTGAAATAGCGGGGAAACCCTGATAACTGGAGCGGTACTGGAGGCAGCCCGCACCAAGAGGATTCGTGTCGTCTACCAACGCAGTTGCCTAACCTCACGCCCCATTGCAGTTGCGACGCTTATGCCTGCCAGGCTCAGGTGTAACACGGCCCGGTCTCGCGCACCTCTACCGTGCACCAGGCTGCGGCGGGGCATTCGGCAGCAATGGCCAGCGCTTCTTCGCAGGTGTCGCAGTTCAACAGAAAGAAGCCGCCAACCATTTCCTTGGCCTCCGCGAATGGGCCGTCAACCAGGCGTTGCCGACCCTCGCGCACCTGCAGCCGCACACCGGTTTTGTCCGAGGCCAGCGAGGTGCTGGCAATCAAGACACCGCGCGCCTTCAGATCAGCGGTAAAACCCAGCATCTGCGCGTAGACCTTTTCGCCCGCGACCGGACCCCGCTCGGCCCGCTGGCCGGGCGGCTCCAGAATCAGCAGCATGAAAGACATGCGAAATCCCTTCGTTCAAGCGTGGCCGTCTGGCAGCAAATATTGACGCCGCTCAGGCAACCAGGCGCGCGTTTTGCGGGAACATGGCCTTGCGTGTCTCGTCGTCCACCTCGGTCTTGAAGGCGTGGCGCGCCTTGAGTGCTTCTGCACGCTGGGCAGCGGGGCGGGCGTTGATTTCATCGAACAGGCGTTTCACGTTGGGTAATTTTGCCCACGCATCAGGGCCACCAAGAACATACGGTACCGCGCGTGCCCAGCCCCAGAAAGCCATGTCTACCAGCGTGTAGGTGTCGCCCAGCATGTAGTGTTTGTTGGCCAGATGGGCGTCCAGGATGTTCCAGTGCCGCCAGGCCTCGAAGTCGTAACGGTTCAGCGGGTAGGCCTTGGGCTCGGGTGCGGCATGCCGAAAGTGCACTGCCTGGCCCGAATACGGCCCGATGCCGGTGGCGATGAACATCAGCCATGACAACATCTGTGCGCGGGCTGCAGGTGTGTTATCGGGCAGGAACTTGCCGGTTTTCTCGGCCAGATACAGCAGAATGGCATTGCTGTCGAATACCGTGGCATCGCCGTCCACCAGCGCCGGGGTCTTGGCATTCGGGTTGATCGCCCTGAATGTGTCGGAGTGTTGCTCTCCCTTCCTGGTGTCGACCGGCACCAGCTCGTA
>JANOCN010000771.1:0-6676 GCA_031412185.1 Betaproteobacteria bacterium
CAAGCTTGGAGCCCAGGTTATCCAGCAGCAGCAGGTGCTGCACCGTCAGCAGGGCCGCACGCAATTCCGCCACGATCGCCCTGCGGTCCAGGTCGCGCCCGCCGTAACGTATGCCGTCGCAAGCGATCAATACCTTGGGGGTAATCTGACGAAAGCGGTCCAGCACCGCTTGGCTCCCCATGTCGGGCGCGCAGATGCTCCACACGGCACCAATGCTGGCAGTCGCCAGGAAAGCCACCATGGCCTCGGGAATATTGGGCAGGTACGCCGCCACCCGGTCTCCCGGCACGACACCCTGCGCCTGCAGGTGCAAGGCCAGCGACGCCACCTGTCGCCGCAGCTCGGGCCAGGATACGACGCGGGGAACACCGCTGGCCAGGCTGGTTTCGTTGTGGCTCACGATGGCAGCCATGCCCGCAGCATGGGCGGCGTCCACATGCCGGAACACCTGGCGGGCGTAGTTGATCTGTGCACCCGGGAACCAGCGCGCACCGGGCATACGCCGGTCTGCCAGCGCCGCGCTGTGCGGCGTGGGGGAGACCAGGCCAAAGTAGTCCCAGATGCTTTGCCAAAACGCGTCCAGGTCGCCCACCGACCAGCGCCACAAGGCATCGTACGAATCAAAAGTCAGTCCACGCTGCTCAGCCAGCCAGTTCTGGTACAGGCGTATCTGCGGTATGTGGGGTGGGGTGGGAGCGGCCATGGCAAGAGGTTATCGCGCTGCGGCCAAGGTGGCAACCCTGTGAACCCGGTAGATTATGCCCGCTTGATTTGGAGCACCCATGCGCATCTGGAAAAGACCCCTCTCGCCTCAGGCGCTGGCAGAGCTGCATATTGGTACGGCAGTGGAACACCTGGGGATGGAGTTTGTGGAGGTGGGCGACGACTTCATCCGCGGCCGGATTCCAGTGGATGCCCGCACCAAGCAGCCTTACGGCCTGCTGCACGGCGGCGTGTCGGTGGTGCTGGCCGAAACACTCGGCTCGTGTGGTGCCGCCTGGGCTGCGCCCGAGGGCCACCGCTGTGTTGGGCTGGACATAAACGCCAACCACCTCAAGGGTGCGACCAGCGGTTGGGTCACCGGCATTGCCCGGCCGGTGCATATCGGGCGCTCCACGCAGGTGTGGCAGATCGACATAACCAACGACGCTGGCGAGCTGACCTGTGTGTCGCGCATCACTATGGCAGTGCTGGCTCCGCGTTGAGGTAGGCCCTGCCTACCAGGGTGCCCCGTTCGCAGCGGGTTGGAAGCTCTACGCGCCACTTTCGTTGCGTCGGGCTGGCGGGTACCAGCCGTGAAACAAAGTAGCTACGCGTCGGCCGCGCCGCGCGCCATACGCTCACTCTTCCAGTACACGTCGTCACCCACCGTGCCGTCGGTACGGTAACGGTTGAGCACGCGTGCCAGCACAAACAGCAGGTCGCTGAGCCGGTTCAGGTAGTGGCGCGGTGTGTCTTTCAGCGCATCCTGTGCTTCGAGTGCCACGACGGCGCGTTCGGCGCGCCGGGCCACGGTGCGGCACACATGCGCGTGCGCCGCGCCGCGGGTGCCAGCAGGCAGGATGAACTCCTGCAGCCGCGGCAAGGACTCGTTGTATTCGGCCAGGGCCTGGTCCAGCGCCAGAACCGCTTCGGGCTTCAGCAACTCAAAACCGGGGATGGACAACTCACCGCCGAGGTTGAACAACTGGTGTTGTATCTCGACCAGCAATTCCCGCACGCCGCGTGGCATATCTTCACACAGCAACACCCCGATGTTGGAGTTGAGCTCGTCCACGTCGCCCATGGCGTGTACGCGCAGGCTGTTCTTCGGCACGCGGGTGTTGTCCCCCAGCCCGGTAGTGCCATCGTCACCCGTACGCGTCGCAATTTGTGTCAGGCGGTTGCCCATGTCAGTCTCTCCTGGTTGGCGCTATTGTCGCCTTGGAGTTGGCCTGCATCAGGCCCCAACCTTGCGGAGCTTCCGAGGGGGCAAATGATTCAACAGCGCAGCGAGTTCGGGCAGCAATGGCTCAAGGTCTTGCACCCGATCGCCAAGGATTAGCGCCGCAAGATGGTGCGGTAGAGACTCACCCGGCAGGATGCGCATGAGCCACCAGAGAAACTCTGGCCCTTTCGAGGACGGCTACTGCCTGTGCACGGGTGACGGATAGAAACTGTTTCAGAAAAACATGCAGTGAGTCGCCTTCTTCCAGGCAGTCAAAAAGGTTCTGCACCGGCACCCGGGTTCCAGCGAAAACCGGCACCCCGCTCTGGATGTCCGGGTCAACAATCATGAGTGTGCTGGTCATAGTGTGCCTCCGAATGCGGTGCTTCGGAACAAGTGTACCTGCGGATGTTTTTGTTGGGGCCTCTTGAGCGTCACTTTCGACGCGCCCCCATCTTCGGCACCCAGACGCGCAAAGCGCAGTGCGTCGCAGCGAGTTTGAAATCGTTGTCGGTGCTCAGCAGCGTCAGATCGTGGCGAATGCATAGCTGCGCGAGTAGCGCGTCGATCGTGCCGACCTGGATACCCGCTCTGCGACATGTGTTCCGCAGATCGGCCGCCGCGATATGGTCTTGGCGATCAGGCTGCAGCAAAGGAAGCGATGCAAAGCGCTCGATGATCTGCCCACGCGATTTTGGCCCCGAGAATCCTTGAAGCAA
Organism: Betaproteobacteria bacterium; assembly: GCA_031412185.1. Classification (GTDB taxonomy): domain Bacteria; phylum Pseudomonadota; class Gammaproteobacteria; order Burkholderiales; family Burkholderiaceae_C; genus CAISIP01. Next base: position 2,647 of record JANOCN010000771.1, read on the forward strand.
TTCCTGGAGAACCATTCCAGTCGTGACGACGACATCAGCGCCCATGAGGGCGTCCTTGAGTTGATGAACTTCCGGCTCAGAGGCTGAAGCATCGCGCCGCAAAGCAAGCGACCAAACACTCGTGTCGACAAATAGCGTCACGATCTGGCGCGCTCAGCCTTGTAGTCAAATGCGTCGTCCCACTCAAGCTTGCCCAGCAGTTCAACTACCCGTTTCTGCTCGCGGCGGGCAATGAACTCCTGCAACGCTTTTGTGACGGCAGCCTTCTTTGTGCGCTCCCCACTAACCTCAACGGCGCGATCAAGTAGCGCGGGATCTATAGCTAGATTGGTGGCCATGTGTGACTCCTTACACAGCAGTCTACACAAAGTGGTTGGGAATGGCTACCGGTGAGCTAGCCAGATTTGGCCCGTGGGGTTCATCCGTGGGTTCATTTGAAGTCTAATCGGGACAGGAAGAAGCCTCCAGGCCCCTCTCTTGCGCACCACCGAAGTCACAACTGGTCTTCGGCTATCTGCACATACGGCCGCGCATGGCGCCAACCTTGTTGCTTGTGTTCGTTGCTGGCGTGCACCAGATCCACCTCGGCGCAGGCAACCCGCGCTGCCACACACTGCGCGCCTTCGTGGGCCTCGAGTTTGCCCGCCAGCTCCCACAAATCGGGGCGCAGGCGGTCGGCGTTGTTGACCAGTGCCGTGCCCATCGGAAGTGATGCAGCCCTGTTTTCCATCAGCTGCACCAACGTAGCCGACTGGTCCAGCCCCTTAAGCGTGAACGCGCTGCGGTCGTTGCGCGTATATTCATGGAGGGCCACATCGAGCCAGCACTGTGCTTTGACCAGATGGTAGTCGCGCAGCAGCCGACCACCATTGTTCAAGGCCTTGATGCGCGCCTGCGTTGCCTCAAAGGTCTGGTAGTCGGCCTGGATGGCGCGGTCGCTGATGCGCGCTGGTGCCGGGGTCAAGGTCTGGCCACACGCCAGCGGCGGCAGGGCCACCGCTAGCAGGCACAGGGCGGTGGTGCGAAAGAGGTGGAGCGGATTCATGGCGGTCTACTGCTTCCAGAGGTGGGTTGTGCTGCTGCTGGGGACGCTGGTGATGGCGCTGGTGACACCGCCTTATTGCGGACGGTCCAGGCTGCGGTTGACTGCCGGTTTGTCGCCTCGGAACATGTCTTCGTCGGCACCGGCGTAAACTGCGCGCTGGAGCTTGCCTGTGCCGCGAATCCTTCGGCCCGACACGTTGGTAACCGGCTCCTTATCCGGAGACAGCCCATGAACGCACCCACGAGCCCCTTGCACCTGCTGCCCCAGATTGAGCAGCGCGACGTACCCCAAGCCCTGATCGATACGCTCAAGGCGAAATTTGCCGCGCGCTGCTCCACCGCGCTGGTCGTGCGTGAGCAGCATGGGCGTGATGAGTCGTCGTTCGACGTGCCGCCGCCGGCCGCCGTCGTGTTTGCAGAGAGTACCGCCGAGGTGGCGCAGGTGGTGGCGCTGGCCAGCCAATACAAAGTTCCGGTGATTCCGTTTGGGGTCGGGTCTTCGCTGGAGGGGCACCTGCTGGCCGTACAAGGCGGCATCAGTATCGACATGGGGCGCATGAACAAGGTGTTGTCGATCAACGCCGACGACCTGACCGTCACCGTGCAGGCGGGCGTCACGCGCAAACAGCTCAATGAAGACATCAAGAGCACCGGGCTTTTTTTCCCGATCGACCCGGGTGCCGATGCGACGATAGGTGGCATGAGCGCGACCCGTGCCAGCGGTACCAACGCGGTGCGATATGGCACCATGCGTGAGAATGTGCTCGGGCTGGAAGTGGTCACCGCCAGCAGCGAAGTGATACGCACCGGGACCCGCGCCAAAAAATCGTCCGCTGGCTACGACCTGACGCGCCTGATGGTGGGCAGCGAAGGCACGCTGGGTGTGATCACCGAAATCACCCTGAAAATATATCCATTGCCAGAAGCGGTGTCGGCTGCGGTTTGCTCTTTCCCGAGCATCGAAGCGGCCGTGCGCACCACCATCCAGACGATCCAGATGGGCATACCGATTGCGCGTGTGGAGCTGATCGACGCCAACACGGTGCGTATCGTCAACAACTACGCCAAACTGGGCCTGCGCGAAGAGCCGATGCTGTTGATGGAGTTTCACGGTTCCCCCACCGGCGTGAAGGAGCAGGCCGAAGCGGTGCAGGAAATCGCCAGTGAACAAGGCGGCAAGGCGTTCGAGTGGGCCAGTACCCCCGAAGAACGCACGCGCCTGTGGACAGCGCGGCACAACGCCTACTTTGCGGCGGTGCAATCACGCCCAGGCTGCAAGGTGATCTCCACCGACACCTGTGTGCCGATTTCGCGCCTGGCCGACTGCCTGCTGGACTCGGTGGCCGAAGCCGACGCGTCGGGCATCCCGTATTTCCTGGTCGGCCACGTGGGCGACGGCAACTTCCACTTCGGTTATCTGCTGGACCCGACCAAACCCGAGGAACGTGTCGCAGCTGAAAAACTCAACCACCAACTGGTGACACGGGCGCTGCGCCTGGAGGGCACCTGCACCGGCGAACACGGCGTGGGCCTGCACAAGATGGACTTTTTGGTTACTGAAGCCGGTAGGGGTGCGGTGGAGATGATGCGCACCATCAAGCGTGCGCTCGATCCGCACAACATCATGAACCCGGGCAAGATTTTTGCACTGTAAATTTGGCCCCCACGCTTGTCACTTCGTGTACTGCGCTGCCCCCCGAGGGGGCTAATTTCCCTTGGGGCGGCCCGGCGGGAAATTGCCCCCCCACGCTTGTCACTACCCCGACACCGGGGGTAACCGGTGACGCAGGCGCAGCGTTTTCAGGGGCTCTCTGCGATCGCCTTGGCCATGTAGTCGATGCGTTTCTGGAAGTCGGTGTCGGTGTCTGCAAAACGCTGCGCGATGCCTGCGAACTCGTCCTGAATTTCGATGAAAGCATCGACCATGTCGGGGTCGAACTGCTCCCCCCGCTGATGAAAAATTTGCTGGACTGCCTTGTCGTGGGGGGCACCCTGGCGATAGACACGGTCGCTGGTCAGTGCGTCGTAGGCATCGGCAATCGCCATCAAGCGGGCCGACAGCGGGATCTGTTCTCCGGCAAGCCCCTGTGGGTAACCTTTGCCGTCCCAGCGCTCCTGGTGCGAAAAAGCGATCTCACGGGCGATATCCAGAAATTCGGTCGACCCGCCGGCCGTGTGTTTGATCTGGTCAATGACATTGCGCCCTACCACTGGGTGGGTCTTGACGATATCCAGTTCCTCGTCGGTCAACGGCCCGGGTTTGAGCAGGATCCGGTCGGGCACACCCGAGTTGCCAATGTCATGCCAGGGTGAGGCCTTGAACAACAGGCTGATCAGGCGGTCAGACAACGGGCGCGCGTAGCCTGGCGAAGATTTCAGTTTCTGCGCCAATACACGCACGTAGTGCTGCACCCGCACGATATGGTTGCCCGCCTCGCCTGGTTCCGCCAGCGAGGCCATGGCCAGTATGGTGGCATCAAAGACCTTGCCGAGATCCTGCAACGACCCGCCATGTGGTGACGAGCCCGGCTTGGTGTCGCTGCCCGCAAGCGGCGCGCTGGAAACAGGCTCTGGGTGGCTCAAGAAACTCTCCGCAGTAGTGACACAACCCGATGTTACGACGAGTTAAGCTTGATGCGGTGGTTGTTCGCTTGCTGGCGCGGGCAAGCGCGTGGGGGCATCCAATTTCTCGACGGCGAATACGGCAACCTTATTCGACGCTGCGGACAACCGGATGCGCCGACCGCACCAAGAATGGGAGGCGATACAGCCAAAGCGTGCGCCCGTCCGGCACCGTCAATACCGAATTGGGCTCGAGCGCCCGCGCCTCGAACTCCAGACTGACCAGCCAACTCCCGACACCCATCTCCGCCGCTGCTTTGTCGACCGCGCGGGGCATGCTCTCAGGCCGCTGAAACAGGTATACCAGTGCGTACGGGCTCCAGTCGGCGCGCCAGATGTCGCCTTGGCGTATCGACGCCCAGGG
>JANOCN010000772.1:0-3364 GCA_031412185.1 Betaproteobacteria bacterium
TGCGCGAAGGGCTGGTATTGAACGACGGCCTGCGCAATCAGCTCAACCATGCCATCCGCACCGCGCTCTCACCCCGGTTTCTACCCAACGAGATTATTCAGGTGGCCGAGATACCACGCACGATGTCGGGCAAGAAACAGGAGCTACCGATCAAGAAGCTGTTGCTCGGCCAGCCGCTGGACAAGGTGCTCAACCGAGAAGCAATGGCGAACCCCGGCTGCCTGGACTGGTATGTGCAGTTTGGGCGGGGTCTGCAGGCGCGCGCGTAGCTTGCCGTGCGGTACCCGCCATAACGGCTAACGAAGCTGCGCACCAACCCGAAATCCCCGGGCTTGTTGCTCCCCCACACATCGCGTGGCACCCGGCTCGTCATCGTGCGTGTTGAATCGTGCAAATACCGACTAAACATGAATATCGAACAATAGATATTGGAATTTCATGGTTGCGTGTGTTACTGTGTCGTCATGATCCCGCGCACCGCACTTGGACGCGACGTTCGGTCCGCCTTGGGCCGCGCGCGGGCCGTGGTGCTCAGCGGGCCGCGCCAATCGGGCAAGAGCACCATCGCGCAAACCTTCCTGAATCGCGACTCTCCCAACTATTTTGACCTGGAAAATCCGCTGCATACGGAGCGCCTGGCGCAGCCGATGGACACGCTCTCGCGCTTGAACGGCCTGGTGGTAATTGACGAGGTGCAGCGCCAGCCGGGCCTGTTTCCGCTGCTCCGGGTATTGATCGACCGCTCGGATACGCCGGGACAGTATTTGTTGCTGGGCAGCGCGTCACCCGCGTTATTGCGCCAGGCCGGGGAGTCGCTGCTGGGTCGGGTCGAAACGATTGAGGTAGGTGGCTTTGATCTGGCAGAAGCGTCTGGTGCGGCTGATGCCTGTGGCGATGGCAATGCCATTGTCGAGCGCCTGTGGTTGCGTGGTGGCTTTCCGCGCTCCTACCTGGCTGCGGCGGATGCGGATAGTCTGGCGTGGCGTGCCAACGCCATCGCGAGCCATGTGGAGGTGGATCTGCCGCAGTTCGGAGTGAATATCGCCGCACCTGCCATGCTGCGTTTCTGGCGCATGCTCGCCCATTATCATGGTCAAACCTGGACGGCGGCCGACCCGGCGCGGTCACTGGGCGTGTCGGAACCTACCGTGCGTCGTTACCTGGACACTCTTACGCAGACGCTCATGGTGCGGCAGCTGCAACCCTGGCATCAAAACCTGGGTAAGCGGCAGGTAAAGGCTCCCAAGATCTATTTCCGCGATACCGGGCTGCTGCACGCGCTGATGGGTGTAACTGGCTTATCCGATTTGCTGGCGCACCCGCGCTGCGGAGCGAGCTGGGAAGGTTTTGCGCTGGAGCAGGTGCTGCGTCTGAGCAGGCCCGACGAGGCCTACTTCTGGGGCACGTACCAGGGTGCAGAGCTTGATCTGTTGATGCTCAAAGGTGCTGAGCGCATCGGTGTTGAGTTCAAACGCGCCGACGTGCCCACTGTCACACGCTCGATGCGCACCGCGATCGACGATCTACAACTCGATGCTCTGTACGTCGTATATCCCGGCGATCAGCGGTACAGATTGCTCGACGGGGTAGAAGCAGTGCCGTTGTGGGCACTGTTGCCCGCTTGGGCTGAAGCAAGGTAGCTTGGACCAGTACGTGCAGTTTGCCCAGGGCCGACAAGACCCCGCGCAGCCGACGGGCTGCTACCACGATACCTGCTAGCGCTCTACCTTGTGCATGCTGGCAAGGCTCAGTAACGCGGACACCACCTCGGGTTTGAAACCTACCCGCGCGTTACCAAAACCATCGCCGCCGTTCATGACAAGCTTCTGGATGTATTCGACACAATCCCGCGTGCCCCAGAAAACCCGGATGGCTTTTCCAATACGTTCGTGGTGCCGCGTAATCAATGCCATGGCAGCGTCTATGCCCACCTGGCGCGGCAACTCGTGTAAAGGTAACGGGCGCGTGGCCAAATCCTCCTCTTCCCAGCTCAGGGGCGGAAACCCGGGGGATTGGTCTTTGCGAACGGTCGCCATTGTGGGTCTCCTGCAGTTTGTTGCCAAGCGGTAGCCGTACTTCTGTCGCGGGGCGATTCACGCCGGATTATCAGCGATTCGTAGGCAGTGTTGCGCCAACGCTTGGCCTGCGGGCGCTGGAACTGATATCGTCGTGTCCCGCAGGCCGGTGGCTACCTTGAGCTCAGCGCCGCCAGCCGCGCCGACTCCGCGCTAACATCCTGCAAGCCAACGCCATTTCACTCATTACTCGGAGATCCCATGCCCCACGTCGCCTTCAATTGGCAAGACCCGTTTTTACTGGAGTCGCAACTCAGCGCCGAGGAACGCATGGTGCGCGAAGCCGCCGCCGCGTATTGCCAGGACAAATTGCAGCCCCGTGTGGTCGAAGCGTTTCGCAACGGCACGACGGACCCCCATATTTTCCGCGAGATGGGTGAACTCGGATTGCTCGGCCCGACGATTCCCGAGCAATATGGTGGCCCCGGACTGAACTATGTCGACTACGGGCTGATCGCCCGTGAAGTGGAGCGCGTCGATTCCGGCTACCGCTCCATGATGAGTGTGCAAAGCTCGCTGGTGATGCTGCCAATCTTCGAATTCGGCACCGAGGCGCAACGGCAGAAGTACCTGCCTGAACTGGCCAGCGGCGAATGGATCGGTTGCTTCGGCCTCACCGAGCCGGACCACGGCTCCGACCCCGGCTCCATGGCGACGCGGGCGCATAAGGTTGCGGGCGGCTACAAACTCAGCGGCTCCAAGATGTGGATCTCCAACAGCCCGATCGCCGACGTGTTTGTGGTCTGGGCCAAGGAAGTGTCCGAAGGCGGACAAGTCGGGCCGATCCGCGGTTTTGTGCTGGAGAAAGGGGCCGCAGGCCTGAGCGCCCCGGCGATCCACGGCAAGGTCGGCCTGCGCGCTTCCATCACCGGCGAAATAGTGATGGACGGTGTGTTCTGCCCGGAAGAAAACGCGTTTCCCGAGGTGCAGGGTTTGAAGGGGCCGTTTACCTGCCTCAACTCGGCCCGCTATGGCATCGCCTGGGGTGCCTTGGGGGCGGCGGAAGACTGCTGGCTGCGCGCGCGCCAGTACACACTCGACCGCAAGCAGTTTGGGCGGCCGCTGGCGGCCAACCAGCTGATCCAGAAAAAACTCGCCGACATGCAGACCGAAATTGCGTTGGGCCTGCAGGGCTGCCTGCGCCTGGGCCGCATGAAGGATGAAGGCACTGCGTCGGTCGAGATCACGTCCATTCTCAAACGCAACTCGTGTGGCAAGTCGCTCGACATTGCGCGGCTGGCGCGCGACATGATGGGCGGCAACGGCATCTCCGACGAATTCGGCGTGGC
>JANOCN010000773.1:0-2941 GCA_031412185.1 Betaproteobacteria bacterium
TTTGCCGTACCGGCGACCGGATTACGCTGGAGGCGGCCATGGTGGGCGACACGGTGGAAGTTAGCGTCAGTGATACCGGTCCGGGCATTCCAGCGGCCGATGTGCCGCACCTGTTCGACCGCTTTTTCCAAAGCCGCAGCAACGTCGCTCCCGCCACAGGTGAGGGGGGCAAAGGGCTGGGCCTGGCGATCGTCAAACGTATCGCAGAACTGCATGGTGGTGATGTGCTGGTGGTCAGCCAGCCCGGCGCGGGAACTCGGGTCACCTTGATGCTGCCGATGGCAGGGTCTTGAACTTCTTGGCTGGCACCTGTCAGACCCACCTGCCGGGCCGGATTGTTATCCTGTGGCCATGACCGAACCCGTCCGCCTTGCCAAACGTGTTGCCGAACTCGTGCCGTGTTCCCGCCGCGAGGCCGAGCAATACATTGAAGGGGGTTGGGTGCGGGTGGATGGCCAGCTTGTAGAGGTGCCGCAGTTCAAGGTGTTGGAGCAGCGCGTAGAGATTGACCCCAAGGCGCGCCTGGAGTTGGCGCTGCCCATGACCATGTTGCTGCACAAACCCCCTGGCTACGGTTGGGACGGTGAAGGCAAACCGGCGCTGGAATTGCTGCGCCCTGCCAACCACTGGAAGTCGGACCGCTCTGGCATTCGTTTTCTGCAACGCCAGCTGGCCGGGCAGTTATGCGTAACTCCCCTGGAGACCGGTGCCAGTGGTCTGCTGGTGTTTACGCAGGATTTCCCGGTACGGCGCAAATTGCAGGAAGACGCGGCCCAGGTGGAAAACGAGATTATTGTGGAGGTGACCGGTGAAGTTTCCGCCGCTGCACTGGCCCGCCTCAACCGGGCCCCGGTAGTCAACGGCCGCGCCATGTTGCCTGCCAAGGTGAGCGTGAACAGCCAGAGCGGTGGTGTGACCGGGCTGCGCTTTGCCGTTAAGGGCAGTCTGCCGGGGCAGATTGCGCAGATGTGTGACCAGGTGGCCCTGACCATCGTCGCGATGAAACGAATCCGCGTCGGGCGGGTGCCGATGGCTACGCTGCCGCTCGGACAGTGGCGCTACCTGCTGGCGCAAGAGCGCTTCTAGAACACACAGCAAAAAGCGTCGGTTACATCGCGGCCGTGAAGCCGCCATCCACCGCCATCACCAGCCCAGTCACGAAGGACGCCTCATCGGAGGCCAGGAACACCGCTGCAGGGCCAATCTCTTCGAGCCGGCCCCAGCGCCCGACAGGCGTGCGTTTGCAGACCCATTGATTGAATTCGGGGTCTGCCAGCAGTGGTGCATTCATTTCCGTGGCAAAGTAGCCCGGCGCAATGCAGTTGACGGTGATTCCAGCCGGGGCCAGCTCAACGGCCAGCTGCCTGGTCAGCGAATGCACGGCGCCCTTGCTGGCCACGTAGGCCGAAACGGAGGGGCGCGCAATCAGTGCGCTCATCGAACCGGTCAGGATAACGCGGCCTTGTTTGCGGGAGGTCATGGCTCTGGCGGCGGCCCGACACAACACCCAGACCGAGGTCAGGTTGGTGGCGATCACGCGCTCAAAATCGGCCAGCTCGAACTCGGTAATGGCTTTGCGGTGGTTGATGCCGGCGTTGGCCACCAGAATGTCGAACCGGCCATGGCGCGTTGTAATGTCGGCGACGCAGGCCTCGGCGGACGCCGTATCGGTAACGTCGAAGGGCGCAGCTTCGGCCGACAGGCCCTGTGCCTGCAAATGCGCCACCCGTGTGTCGAGCAGTGCGCCATCGCGCGCATTCAGCACCACATGCGCACCGGCGCGTGCCAGCGATTCGGCCATCGCCCAGCCAAGCCCGCGTGACGCGCCGGTGACCAGGGCCACCTTGTGATCCAGGTTAAACAGGGTCATATGCAGCGGGTGTGGGGGGTGGAGCGGGTGAAGAGAATCGAACTCTCGTATGCAGCTTGGGAAGCTGCCGTTCTACCATTGAACTACACCCGCGACTAGCCTCGAGTTTACTGCAGGATATTGCCCGGCACAGAAAGCGCCAGCAGACAAGCGTTACCTCGGTGCAATCCTCCGTGCCGGGGGGCGACGATTACCGATGGGGGCCAGTTTTTGCAGACGGCATTGCGCGGGCCCACTGCTAAAATCGGCCGGTCCCCCAGCGCGTGCCTACTTTGCGGACGACCCTGGAGGCTTACGCCTTGAGCAGCCACAGCCTGTGCGCCTACCCTGATCCGATTGCCCATGAACTCAGCCCCTATTTCCGTTGCCGACATCCGCAAGACTTTTCTGGACTTCTTTGCGTCCAAAGGCCATACCGTGGTGGCGTCGAGCCCGCTGGTTCCGGGCAACGACCCGACGCTGATGTTCACCAACTCGGGCATGGTGCAGTTCAAGGACGTGTTCCTCGGGACCGACAAACGCTCCTACGTACGCGCCGCTTCAGTGCAGGCCTGCCTGCGCGCTGGTGGCAAACACAACGACCTGGAAAACGTGGGGTACACAGCGCGTCACCACACCTTTTTCGAGATGCTGGGCAACTGGAGTTTTGGCGACTATTTCAAACGCGATTCGCTCACGTGGGGTTGGGAGCTGCTGACGCGGGTGTACAAGTTGCCCGCTGAGCGGCTGCTCGCCACGGTGTACATCGACGACCAGGAAGCCTATGACATCTGGACCAAAGAGATTGGCCTGCCGCCCGAGCGCGTGATCCGCATCGGCGACAACAAGGGCAAGAAATACGCATCCGACAACTTCTGGATGATGGCCGACACCGGCCCTTGCGGCCCCTGCAGCGAGATCTTCTACGACCACGGCGACCACATCCCCGGCGGCCCACCCGGCAGCCCGGGTGAAGACGGCGACCGGTTTATTGAAATCTGGAACCACGTGTTCATGCAGTTCGACATGCAGCCAGACGGCAGCCTGGTCAAGCTGCCCGCGCCGTGTGTGGATACCGGCATGGGGCTGGAG
>JANOCN010000774.1:0-2080 GCA_031412185.1 Betaproteobacteria bacterium
AGGTGACACGTAGGCCCAGCATGCAGGCTTTTTGCGCTGCCTAGCTGAGGGAATTCGTGAGTTGATTTACGATGCATTGGTGCAACGCATCGGATCACACCATGAATGAACCCACTCTGCATTTTGTCCTTTGCCCAGACACCCAGGGCGGTCACCGCATGGCTTATTGGCAGTGGGGCGACCCGGCGGCCGGGCATGTGGTGGTGTGCGCGCACGGCCTGTCGCGCCAGGGGCGTGACTTTGATGTGCTGGCGCGCGCGTTGTGCCAGCGCGCCAGTGCCTCTGTCCGCGTGGTGTGTCCGGACGTGGCTGGCCGTGGCGAAAGCGATTGGCTCAAAGACCCGATCGGCTACCAGATACCGGCCTATGCCGCTGACATGCTGGCCTTGCTGGCGCAACTCCAACCGGCTAAGCTGGATTGGGTTGGGACCAGCATGGGTGGTTTGATCGGCATGGTGTTGTGCGGGCAGCCTGGGCTGCCGCTGCCGGTGCCGGTACGCCGACTGGTGCTGAACGATGTGGGGCCGGCCATCCGGTGGGAGTTCGTGCTGCGCCTCAAGTCCTACCTGGGCCAGACTGGGCGCTTTGAATCTGTGGATCAGGCGGCGGCGGCCATGTTGGCCATATCGGCTGGGTTTGGCCCGCACACGCCCGAACAATGGCTGGCGTTGTCGCGCCCAATGGTCAAACCCATTCCCGCCGACCCAGGCGCGCTCACCCTGCACTATGACCCCGCCATTGCGGTCCCGGTGCGTAGTCTCACCGAAGATGCAGCGGCCCAGGGCGAAGCTGCCGTGTGGCAGCTGTATGACAACATCCGGGCGACGACGCTGCTAATCCGTGGCGCAGACTCCGACCTGCTTTCCAAAGACACGGCGCTGGCTATGACCGCGCGCGGACCGAAGGCACGGCTGGTCGAATTTGCCGGCATTGGCCACGCCCCCACGCTGATTGCCGACGACCAGGTGAACTGTGTCGCGGCTTTTCTGCTGGACTGACCCACACTGCAGCTCACTCTGCAAGGCAGGCGGCAAGTCCCGATGAAAAGTGCCGGCTCCGAACACGCTCCGGGCGAGTTGTCCGGCGTCGCGCTGGTTACTGCGCAGGCTTCGGTGCTGGACCGGCCGGGAGAGATTGCGCGGGCCCGTGCTTTTGCCGAGCCGCTGATCGCGGGCGAAGTGCTCGACACCGGTGAAAACACGCTGGCCCATGCCGACGCGGTATGCGCCATCCTGCAGTCCATCGGCGGCTCTGAGCTGATGCAGGCTGCCACCTATCTGGTGTACGCCTGCGAGCACTTGAGCAAACCGCAGGAGGTGATTGCCTAGAGTTTTGGCGACAGCCTGGCCGCGCTGGCGATGGAAACCACCAAACTGGTGCGGGTGCAGCGGCAGGCGCGGTCTGTGCAGGGGAGGGACAAGGCCCCGTCATCGGCGGCACCGATGGCCCAGACGGCGGCGGCGCAGACCGAAAACATCCGCAAGATGCTGCTGGCTTTTTCGCGTGATCTGCGCGTGGTGCTGCTGCGCCTGGCGTCGCGCCTGCAGACACTGCGCCACTACGCCGCCACCAAATTGCCGGTTCCGCCGAACCTGGCGCGCGAGTCATTGCAGGTGTTTGCGCCACTGGCGAACCGGCTTGGCATCTGGGAGATCAAGTGGGAACTGGAAGACCTGTCGTTCCGTTTTCTGGAGCCCGACACCTACCGCGAAGTGGCCCGGCTGCTGGACCAGAAACGTACCGAGCGGGAAACCAGCATGCAGCAGTTGCGTGCGCAACTGGAAGCCAACCTGCGGAATGATGGTATTACCGCCACCGTGCAGGGCAGGCCCAAACACATCTACAGCATCGTCAGGAAAATGCGTGGCAAGTCGCTTGACTTTGCACAGTTGTATGACATCCGGGCGCTGCGCATCATCGTGGCATCGGTGCCCGACTGCTACCAGGCGCTCAGCAGCGTGCACAACAGTTTCGCGCCCGTGGCGGACGAATTCGACGACTACATCGCCAAACCCAAAACCAACGGCTACCAGTCGCTGCACACTATCGTGCGCGACGGCGGTCGGCAAGCAATCGAGAT
>JANOCN010000775.1:0-1873 GCA_031412185.1 Betaproteobacteria bacterium
CTTTAGCCAGACATATGCACAGGACATGAAGCATGAAAATATTGCAAAAGCAGCTTGATTTTGAACACAGTTGCTTCTTTACCTCATTGCGCCGAGCGCCACATCGACCTGATCTGCGAGGATGGGGAGCGCTCGGTATTCCGGCCAGGGCACGCCCACCATGCTGGCTGCCGAGGACGTTGGGGAATTGTTGCGCTGTCGAACGCCATCTGCACCGGGCAAGCCCTGGCCGACCAACCTCGTAAATTTCGTGGCTTTTAACATCCAGATTCCATGCCGAGCCCCCGTGATGTCCTGACACCCGACGCCCTGGCGATGCTGCAGGCTATCGCCAAGGCTGGCAGTTTTGCCGCAGCGGCGCGGGCCATCGGTGTTGTGCCGAGTGCCCTGACCTACCGGGTACGCCAGATCGAAGACGCCCTCGACGTGCTGCTGTTCGACCGCAGCACGCGCCAGGCTCGGCTCACTACGTCCGGCAGCGAGTTGCTGCGCGAAGGTAGCCGCATCCTGGAAGAGATTGACACGATGGCCAACCGCGTCAAACGCGTTGCCACCGGGTGGGAGCCGCAACTCACCATTGCGCTGGACAGCATCCTGTCGCAGCCGGTGGTGATGGAGCTGTGTGAGCGCTTTCTGGCGTTGGCACCGCCCACACGCCTGCGCCTGCGCAACGAGACATTGTCTGGCACGCTGGAGGCTCTCACCTCGGGCCATGCCGACCTGGCCATTGGGGTTACTGAGCCCACCAACAATGCCGACATCCACAGCAAACCACTGGGCGACATCCATTTTGTGTATGCCGTTGCACCGCACCACCCGCTGGCCGCTGCACCCGAGCCACTCACCGACAGCGTGATCCGTCTGCACCGTGCGGTAGCGGTAGCCGACTCGGTGCAACGCGGCAGCGGCATCACGGTGGGCCTGCTGGGTGGCCAGGATGTTTTTACGGTAGCCACCATGCACGCCAAACTCGACGCCCAACTGCGCGGTCTGGGTGGTGGATTTGTGCCGGAATGTATGGCCCGACGCTACATCGACGCGGGTCGCCTGGTGGTCAAGAAAACCGAACGCTCGCAGCGGGTCGCGCGTATCCACTATGCCTGGCGCAGTGCCAGCCGTGCGCAGCAGGGCCGGGCGCTGCAGTGGTGGCTGGAGCAGCTTGGCAACCCGGCCACCCGTCAGGCGTTGCTGGCGCAGCCGGGGCATTCCTGAACCGGGGTGTAAAGTGCAAGGCAATACATAACGAGAGGAGCCAAGCCCATGCCACAGTCCAGGCACATTGCCGTCATCGGTGCCGGTATTGCAGGTATCACCTGTGCCCGCACGCTGGTCCAAGCAGGGCACCGGGTACAGGTGTTCGAAAAAAGCGCGGGCTTCGGTGGACGCATGGCCACTCGGGCCAGCGTGTTTGGCGGGTTCGACCACGGCGCGCAGTATTTCACCGTGCGCGACCCACGATTTACCCGGGCTCTCCAGACGACGCCAGAGGTATGCAAACCCTGGAGTGCGAGCACGGTGCAGGTGCTCGACGAGCACGGTCGCGTTGCGGCTGCAGGTCTGCCCGCACGCGAAGCGCACTGGGTTCCGGTACCCGGCATGAACGCATTGGTGCGCGATTGGGCCGAACCGCTGGTGCAAGCGCAGGCGCTGGCACTGCAGACCCGTGTGACGCGGATCGCGCGCGACCCACAACATCCAAAACGCTGGCAGTTGCACGCAGTTGGCCCGGAAACCGACCATGGTCACCAGCATGCTGTATTCTCCGGGTTCGATGCGGCAGTGCTCGCCATGCCATCCTGGCAATCGCGCGAGCTGCTGCAAAATTCGGAACTCGCAGCCAGACTGGTGGCACAGATCGACACCGTGCAGGTGG
>JANOCN010000776.1:0-14674 GCA_031412185.1 Betaproteobacteria bacterium
CAGTGGGCGCAAACTTGGGCGGGTCCAGCACGATGGCGTCAAACGTGGCTCCCTGCTCATGCAACTGCCGCAGTGAGCTGTTGACGTCGGCGTCCAACAGCGTGCTTCGGGTGGCATCGAAGCCGTTGCGGGCCAGATTCGACTGCGCCAAAGCCAGCGCCGCAGCGGACGAATCAATGGACGTCACATGCGCAGCACCCCCGGCCAGCGCGGCCACCGTAAAGCCGCCGGTGTAGCAAAAGCAGTTGAGAACGCTGCGGACGCCCAGACGTCGTACGGTATCGGAAAACTTGCGTCGGCTGTCGCGCTGGTCCAGGTAGAAACCGGTCTTGTGGCCGTGCGCGATGTTCAGGCCCAGTTGCCAGCCGTGTTCGTTCAGCACCAGATCGGCGGGGCCGTCACCGCGCAGCCATCCGGCTTCTTCCGGCAAACCCTCCAGGGCACGCGTGCTGGCATCGGAGCGTTCGTACAGCTTGTCCAGCCCGGTGTGCGCCAACAAGGCATCGGCCAGCACGTTTTTCCAGCGCTGTGCGCCGGCCGACAGAAACTGTGCCACCAGTGTGTCGCCATACCGGTCCACCACCAGGCCAGGCAACCCGTCCGATTCGCCGTGGACCAGGCGCATCGCATCGCTTGGTATGTCGAAACGCGCACGGGCAATGATTGCGGTCGCGCAGGCAGCGGAAAAAAAGGCGGTATCGATACGTTGTGCCGCTTCGAAGCTCCAGACCCGCGCGCGGATTTTCGACGTCGGGCTGTATGCTGCCCAGGCCAGAAACGCGCCGCTGTCAGACTCGACGCGAACCGTTTCACCGGAATCGGCGCCGCCGCGCGCAATCGCCGACTCGAATATCCAGGGGTGACGGCGCAGCAGCGAGCGTTCCTTGCCCGGGCGAAGTCGGATTGTTTTCATCGTACCGGCGCTGTCTTCGCTGGCCGCTTGATTTTTGCGCGTGGATGGGCTGCATCGTAGGCCTTGGCCAGATGCTGGAAATCGAGCCGGGTGTAGACCTGTGTGGTGGTGATGTTGGCGTGCCCCAGCAGCTCCTGAACGGCGCGCAGATCGCCACTGGACTGCAACAGGTGGCTGGCAAAAGAGTGCCGCAGCATATGCGGATGTACCGGTGTCGCCAGACTGGCCTGCAAGCTGCGGCGCTTGAGGCGTTGCCAGACCGACTGTACGGTCAAGCGTGTGCCATGGCGGCCAATAAAGAGTGCAGCTTGCGCATGCAAAGGTTCAGACGGATGTTGCCCAGTCGGCGCGTCCGGTGGCGGCCCTCCAAACCCTTGGCCCCGCACAGCCAGCCAGGCCTGCACTGCCGCTAGCGCCTTGCTGCCAATTGGAACGCTGCGGCGCTTCGCGCCTTTGCCCAACACGTGGGCGTCGCCGCTTTGCAGGTCGACCCAGCCGCGCGCGCCCGGACTGGCGACCGCATCCAGGCCGGTAAGTTCGCCCACCCGCAAGCCGCCGCCATACAGCAGCTCCACCATTGCGGCATCGCGCGCCTCCAGCCAGGGGTCGGCGCTGTCAGCGTGAAAACTTGCCAGCCGGACCGCGTCGTCCACACTCAGTGCTTTGGGCAGGGGCTTCGCGACCTTGGGCGTACGCACGTCCTGCAGCGGGTTGCTGGCGATCAGACCGGCCCGGCCCAGCCAGACATAGAATCCGCGCCAACCAGACAGAATCAGGGCGATACCGCGCCCGCTGCGCCCTTTGGTGTGCATCTCTGCGACCCAGCGGCGTACATGGGTATTTCCCACCGCGACCAGTTCGACCGGCACTTGCTGCGCAAATTGCGCAAGTTTCGCCAGGTCAAGCGCATACAACTCGACCGTGCGTTGGGCCAGGCGTTTTTCGACGCGCACATGTTCCAGGTAGCGCTCCACCAGTCCATCGTCTGCCGCAGTCGGTGGTAGGCCACCTGCAACATAAGGTGGCAGTCCGGCGTGTTCCTGGCTGGGCATGTGGCGTTAGCGCAACCTGCCCAGTGCGGCACTGGCGATTTCGGCCACCTGCTGCAGGAAGTCGGTGCCCATGCCGCTGTTGAAGCGCTGTGCATCGGGCGATGACAGGACCAGCAGGCCAAATGCCGGCGCAATGCTGCCAGCTGGCGCAGCGCGCAGCGGCAACAGCGCGATGGAGGCCGCCGCCGCCGGGTCGTCCAGCCATGTTACGGCTTCAAACCCGGTGTTTACACCGCAGAAAGGTTCGGTCAAGGACGAGGCGAACAACTTGGCGTCGTCGCTCACACCCTGGGCAAATCCTGCACCGGCATAGGCCGCCGCGACGTCCCAGACCTTGATGCCGACCTGCGGCACGGAAAACTGTTCCTGAATCTGACCGGCAATACGCGTTGGCATGGACGCTGTGTCGGCCCCCGCGAACAACGAACCGGCCCAACGCAGCAGTCGGTTTGACAGCAGCGCGTTCTCGTTGCCGTGGCGGATCATGTCCATCAGCCGGTGCTCCAGCAGCTTGATCTTGTCGCGTAGCATTTCGGCCTGGCGCTCCTGCAGGCTCACCGCGCGCCTGCTGTGCGGACTGGTCAGGTGCACCGAGGCCAGTAACTCTGCGTGCCGCTCAAAAAAGTCGGGTGTGTTGGCCAGGTAGTTGGCGATATCGTCTTCGGTAATCGGGTTGGTAAATTGATTGGTCATAAAACTTCTGGTAAGTCGATTTCGCCTTCAAAAACAGTGGTAGCCGGGCCCGTCAACAGAACCGTCGAACCGCTGCCGCGCCACAGCACTGTCAAATGCCCGCCATGCGTCGAAACGTCCACCCTCGAATCGAGCAGACCAAGACGCCTGCCAGCCACGACCGCGGCGCATGCGCCGGTGCCACAACTCAGAGTTTCGCCAGCGCCGCGTTCGAATACACGCAGCCGGATATGGGTTCGGTCCAGCACCTGCATGAATCCGGCGTTGACGCGCTGCGCAAACGCGCGGTGGGTCTCAATCTGCGGGCCAAGGATTGCCACCGGCGCGATATCGATGTTGTCCACCAACTGCACAGCATGCGGGTTACCCATCGACAACACGGCGACCGTGGCTGTCGCGGCAGGCGCATCGCCAGGCAGATCCAGCGGCCAGAGCTGCCAGTCGCCGAAGGCTTGTGCCACCGTGGCGAGCGGATCGAATGGCACGGCAGGCAGATCAAATACCGGAACACCCATGTCTACCGTCACCCTGCCGTCGGGCTCGCAACGCAACTCCAGCACGCGGTTCATGGTTTGCACGCGGACCACGTCTTTTTCGGTCAGGCCGCGCTGACGGACAAAATGCAGGAAACAGCGGGCACCGTTGCCGCAGTGTTCGACTTCTTGCCCGTCGGCATTGTGGATCACGTACTCGAAGTCAATGTCTGCGGATGGCGCGGGCCGCACGCTTAGTATCTGGTCCGCACCCACCCCGAAGTGGCGGTTGCCCAGAAATCGGTACTGCTGCGGCGACAGTCCAAGCCGCGCCTGGGTCTCGTCGAGCACTACAAAGTCGTTGCCGGCACCCTGCATCTTGCTAAAGCGGATTCGCATGGAGGGATTATCCCTTGCCCGCCCAGCGCGGATTTTCGGCGGCAAAATGCGTGCATGGTCAGACCCAGTCAACTCCTTTTTGCCCAGAGGGCACCGGCTCCGACGCGCAACGCCGCGACGGTATTGTTGCTGCGCGATACATCGGCTGGGCTAGAGGTATTGATGACGCGCCGCTCCATGAGCGCCAGTTTCGCGCCGGGTGCCTATGTGTTCCCCGGCGGTGCTGTCGATGCGGCGGATGCCGACGCACATGCCCAGGCCAGACGGCGTGCCGGGCAGAGCGATCTGCATTTGACACAGGCTATTGCAGCCATTCGCGAGAGTTTTGAGGAGTTGGGCGTATTGCTGGCGCGCCGCGCTGATGGCAGCGCGCCGACATTGGACGACACGGCTGCGCTCGATCGCCAGGCGGCATTTGCAGCCCAGTGCAGCGCGCGTGGCCTGGTGCTGGCGGCCGATGAGGTATT
Organism: Betaproteobacteria bacterium; assembly: GCA_031412185.1. Taxonomy (GTDB): domain Bacteria; phylum Pseudomonadota; class Gammaproteobacteria; order Burkholderiales; family Burkholderiaceae_C; genus CAISIP01. The sequence goes on from JANOCN010000776.1 coordinate 3,998, forward strand.
TGTGCTGGCGCACTGGACCACCGACCGCGACTTGCCACGCCGTTTCGATGTGCCGTTTCTGGTGGCGCGGATGCCGCAGGGTCAGCAACCGGTAGCGGATGAGGCGGAGCAGTTTGAGCCGGTGTGGGTGCGTCCTGCCGACGCGTTGCAGCGGTTCGAGGCAGGTAGCTTTTTTATCATTTTTCCGACCATCCGTACGCTGCAGCGCCTGCAGGCCCTTGCTACGGTGGACGCGGTGCTGCAAGCCTGTGCCGTGAATGAGCAGCCGCTGTGGACGAGTTGTCCGCGCGCCGGATTTCTGGCGGGCAAAGAGGCGCGCTACATGGAACACGAGCATCCGTTTGGCGAGTTGCAGATGGTGTCGCCAGACGGGCAGATGGTGCACCACCTGGACTGGCAGACCGAGCGCCCGGTAGCGCTGCTCAGGAATGTGCTGCGGCTGACCGCGCCCAACCCTGGTGCCATGACCGGGCCTGGCACCAACAGCTACTTGGTGGGTGACCCGTCAACTGGTTATATTGCCATCGACCCGGGGCCGGCAGATATGGCACACGTCGAGCGCCTGTGGCGCGCAGCCGGGGGTCACATACGCATGATCGTGTGCACCCATTCGCACCCCGACCATTCGCCCGGTGCCAGGCCGCTTCAGGCGCTGTGTGCGTCCCCCCCGCCGATTCTGGGTCTTGCCAGTGCGGCCACGGCACGGGTGGCCAGTGCCTTCGCACCCGACCAGCCGCTGGCAGACGGGCAACTGCTGGTGCTGTACGGCACCGGCCCAGACGGAGTGGTCAACCACACGTTGCAGGTGGTCCACACGCCGGGCCATGCTGCCAACCACCTGTGTCTGGTGCTGCGTGAAGATGGTCTGCTGTTCAGCGGCGACCATATTTTGAACGGTAGCACCACAGTGGTGGACCCGCCCGATGGGGATATGACGGCCTACCTGGAGTCCCTCGACAAACTGTCGGCGGTCTGCACAAGCTGCCAGGTTGGGTACATTTTGCCCGCGCATGGTTATGTGTTGGGTGAAGCCGTAGAGGCAATAGCCCGACTCAAGGCGCACCGTCTGCGGCGTGAAGCGAAGATTGTCCAGGTGATGCAAAAGCAGCCTGATGGCACGCTGGATGACTGGGTGGTGCATGCCTACGACGACGTACCACCGCGCATGTGGCCAGTGGCCAAACGCTCGCTATTGGCGCATGTGCAGCGAATCGAGGCGCTGGCTGGCCAGTAGTGTGAAGCCCACCGGTAAGCCGGATTCTGTGCGCCGGAGCTGCCCCCGGCGTGACTGCCATTAATCTGGGCCGCTGGTCACCCAGCGGCTCGGTGCTACCTACCCGCACACATCCCGGGGGCCCCGGGCAGGGAATTGCAGCGAACTGCAACGCCCAGCGTGTGCCTATTTGGTATTGCTGCGCGTAGAGATTGCCCGTTTCACCCGCTACCCAGGTTGCCCTGGCCAGCGACTCGTCTCTGTTGCTCTGATCCTCACCTTATGCCGTGCATTTTCCCGCCTGGTGTTGCCAGACGTTCCCATGCCCGGGTTTCAGTGGACAGCCGTTAGCTGCTACGCTGCCCTGCGCAGTCCGGACATTCCTCCAGTGCGGTGTTTCCACCCGACGCTTGAACGTCGGCCTTGCGGCTTGCACCAGCGGCAGTCTGGTGGGCTTCACCCGACCGATTATCCACCTCTGAGAGAATACGCGGCAGTTACAGGAGATCTCCAATGAAAGTCGACAACATCCTTCAGACGATTGGCAATACCCCCCACATTCGCATCAACCGCTTGTTCGGCAACGCGCACCAGGTCTGGATAAAGTCCGAGCGCAGCAACCCCGGTGGATCGATCAAAGACCGGATCGCGCTTTCGATGGTGGAGGCGGCTGAAAACAGTGGTGAACTCAAGCCTGGCGCGACGATTGTCGAGCCGACTTCGGGCAACACTGGCATTGGGTTGGCCATGGTGGCTGCGGTAAAGGGCTATAAGTTGGTGCTGGTGATGCCCGACAGCATGTCGGTTGAGCGGCGGCGTTTGATGCTTGCATACGGCGCAAGCTTCGTGTTGACGCCGCGCGAGGTGGGCATAAAGGGCGCCATCGCGAAAGCCCGGGAACTGATCGCGGCGACTCCCGGCTCGTGGATGCCACAGCAGTTTGATAACCCGGCCAATATCGACGCGCATGCGCGCACCACCGCGCGTGAAATTCTCGAGGACTTTCCGCAAGGGCTGGATGTTCTGATCACAGGCGTGGGAACCGGTGGGCACCTGACGGGATGCGCCCAGGTACTCAAGGCGCGCTGGCCAAAACTCAAGGTGTATGCGGTCGAACCGACGGCTTCGCCCGTCATTTCGGGGGGTGTGCACACGCCCCACCCGATCCAGGGCATCGGTGCGGGATTTATCCCGACGAACTTGCATACCGCGCTGCTCGACGGTGTGATTCAGGTCGATGCCGAGCCGGCCCGTGAGATGGCCCGCCGATCGGCCAGCGAGGAGGGCATCCTGGTCGGCATATCGTCTGGTGCCACGTTGGCTGCCATCGCCCAGAAGCTGCCCGAGCTTGCGCCAGGCGCTACGGTACTGGGCTTCAACTACGACACCGGCGAACGTTACTTTTCGATCGAAGGCTTCCTGCCGTCCTGAGCGTCCCCGCGCCGCGATGATTCGCTTGACCGAGCTCAAGCTGCCGCTGGACCACAGCCCCGCGGACCTGGATGCGCTGGTGCATCAGGTGCTGTCGGTAGCGCCACCCGACGTACTTTCACTGCGTATCTTCAAGCGCAGTGTGGACGCGCGCAAGGTCGCACTCCTGCTGGTCTACATCGTTGATGTAGAACTTGCCAGCCCTGCGATGGAGCAGGCGGCGCTCGCGCGCTGTGCAGACAATCCACACATCTTGCCGGCACCGGACATGGCTTACCAGGCACCGGTTGCGGCGCCTTCCGGTTGGCCGGACCTGTCGGGACTGCGCCCGGTCGTGGTGGGTTTCGGGCCTTGCGGTATTTTTGCAGCATTGCTGCTGGCGCAAATGGGGTTCAAGCCGATTGTGCTGGAACGCGGCAAGGCCGTGCGCCAGCGTACCCGTGATACCTGGGACCTGTGGCGCAAAGGAGTGCTGCATGCAGAGTCAAACGTGCAGTTCGGGGAGGGGGGTGCGGGCACCTTCTCGGACGGCAAGTTGTGGAGCCAGATCAAGGATCCGCGTTTCCTCGGGCGCAAGGTGATGGTGGAGTTCGTGCACGCCGGTGCGCCTGCGGATATTCTTTTGGAAGCGCACCCGCACATCGGCACTTTCAAGCTGGTCAAGGTAGTGGAGAACATGCGCGCGCAGATCATTGCGCTGGGGGGAGAGATCCGGTTCGGGCAGCGGGTTACGGATCTGGTGATGGATGACGTGCCACTGGATGCCCACGGACGCACGCGCCAGGTACGCGCCTTGACCGTGCTGGACCTCGCCACCGGTGCCAGCCACGCACTGCGCGCCGACCATGTGGTGCTGGCGCTCGGCCACAGTGCGCGCGATACCTTTGCCATGTTGTACCAGCGTGGCGTTGCGATGCTGGCCAAGCCGTTTTCGATTGGTTTTCGCATCGAACATCCGCAGGGGCTGATTGACCGCGCGCGCTGGGGCCGGCATGCCGGCCACGCCCTGCTGGGGGCTGCAGAATACAAACTGGTGCATCACGCGTCCAACGGTCGCTCGGTCTACAGCTTTTGCATGTGCCCCGGCGGCACGGTGGTGGCGGCAACGTCAGAGCCCGGCCGGGTGGTGACCAACGGCATGAGCCAGTATTCGCGCAACGAACGCAACGCCAACGCCGGTATCGTGGTGGGCATAGACCCTGGCGACTTCCCGCTGGAGGACGCCGCATTTCGAGAGGTGCTTGGTTTGCCCAGCGATAGCGGTGGGGTGGCGCAGGGTGCTGCAGGGTCGCATCATCCACTGGCTGGCATTGTGTTGCAGCGTCAACTGGAATCGGCAGCGTATGTGCTGGGCGGTGCCACCTATGCGGCACCGGGGCAGCTGGTGGGTGACTTTATCGCCGGTCAGCCGTCAACGTGCTGGGGAGCGGTACAGCCGTCGTACAAACCGGGCGTAACGCTGGGGGATCTTTCGGCGGCGCTGCCGGGTTATGCCATACAGGCCATCCGGGAGGCATTGCCGGTGTTCGGACGCAAGATAAAAGGTTTTGATATGGCCGACGCGGTGTTGACCGGCGTGGAAACCCGCACCTCGGCACCATTGCGCATTACCCGGGGCGATGACCTTCAGAGCGCCAGCGTACGTGGCCTGTTCCCTGCTGGTGAGGGTGCGGGATATGCCGGGGGAATATTGTCCGCTGGTGTCGACGGTATCCGGGTTGCCGAGGCGGTCGGCCGATGCCTTTCGGCCTGACCGCGAGCTTGCCGCCTTAGCCCTGCGCGTTTTGCAGCGCTGCGATCCGCTCTTCAATCGGGGGATGGGTCGAGAACAGCTTTCCAATGCCACCGGTAATGCCCATCGCAGCCACGCTCTTGGGCAACTCGCCGGGGGTCATGCCGCCCAGACGCGCCAGTGCGTTCATCATCGGCTGGCGACGCCCCATCAACTGCGCTGCCCCGGCGTCGGCACGGAATTCACGGTGGCGCGAGAACCAGGCAACCACCATGGCAGCTGCGAAACCGAGCACGATATCGAGCACGATCGTGGTGATCCAGTAACCCATGCCGGGTCCCGAATTCTGGTCGCTGCCACGGCGTAGAAAACTGTCGACCGCATACCCGATGACCCGGCTCAGAAACACCACGAAGGTGTTCATCACGCCTTGAATCAGCGTCATGGTGACCATGTCGCCGTTGGCAATGTGGGCCACCTCGTGGCCGATCACGGCTTCGACTTCTTCCCGCGTCATGCCCTGCAACAAACCGGTGGACACGGCCACCAGTGCCGAGTTCTTGAACGCCCCGGTAGCAAACGCGTTCGGTGCCCCATCGAAAATGCCGACCTCGGGCATACCGATGCCGGCCTTGTCGGCAAACTTGCGCACGGTCTCGACAATCCAGGCCTCATCGGTGTTTTGTGGTTGTTCGATCACACGAACACCGGCGCTCCATTTCGCTACCGGCTTGCTGATCAGCAAGGAGATTATGGCGCCACCAAAACCCATGATCAGGGCAAAGCCCAGCAGGGAGCCGAGGTTGAGGCCGTTCGCATCCAGATAACGATTGACACCGAGCAGGTTGGCCACAATACCAAGCACCACCACTACCGCCAGGTTGGTCATTACAAACAGCAAAATACGTTTCATGGGTTCCTTCAATGACGGCCCGCACAGGATGGACCGCTGTTGAGATGGTAGGGGCATCCGCCCGGAAATCAAGATTTCGTGCGGTATGCCCACAAGAATTGCGGTTATTCCCCTGCAGCTCTGGCGGCGCGCGGCCGCAACGGGCGGAACACCTCGGTGTCGTCGTAGAACTCCGGTTTTTCATTGGCGGGCCACCAACCAGGTACCCCCAGCACCGGCATCGGCGCAAAGGGTTTTGCAGCCAGCTTTTCGCGCGTGAGGTCGGCGGCCACCCAGGCGTCGAGGTCTGCGATGGTGCCGGTGGGTGCCAGCACGCGGTACACGTGTGCGGTAACTGCCTTTCGGGGCATCTGCAGCTTTTCCAGCAGCGCGTGGCCAAACAAGGTCAGCCGTGCCTGGCGCCACAGCGGGCGCAGGTCGGCGAAAAGCGGACGCCATTGCCGCGCAACCAGGGCGTTCCACAAAGCATCCGGTGCCTGCAGAAATGCAGCGTTCTCGTCGAATACCGTCAACGCGTCACGCAGTGCGCCCCGCTGCGGCAACACGCCATCCTTTGCGATCTGTGCCGCCTGCAGCTGGTTCAGCCGGGTCTTGGTCGCGGGGAACCTGATCCAGCACAGGCCATTGAAGAAATCGTGCAATCCCGCTCGCGTTGGGCAGGTGCCGGTTTGCGCCACATGGTGTTCATAAGCCGTGCCGGGGGGCAACTCGGTGTGCGGTACAAAAAGCACGCACGCCTTGTCGACCTGGTTCAGCGCTTGCCATGGTGCGCTACCGTGCAAAGCCGCGCGCTCCACTGCCTGCCCGACGCTGCGCCACGGTTCGTACCACGGGTAGCACCACGCAACCCGCTGTCTGCCATCGGCTGGTGCGTCTGGTGTGGGTCTGACCGCCGCCAACGGCGTACCAGCGTCCCTGGTCACGCCAGTTTCCAGCCCAGCGTTTCCCCGCCGCGCAGCGGCTTCAAAAGCGCTTCGCCGAACGCGAAGTCGCTCGGCGACTGCCACGACTCGCGCCGCAAGGTGACACTGCCCCGGTTGCGTGGCAAGCCATAGAAGTCGGCGCCGTGAAAACTCGCGAACGCCTCCAGTCGGCTCAGCGCAGCTGCCGCGTCAAAAACTTCGGCGTACATTTCAAGCGCGGCGTGGGCGGTGTAACAGCCGGCGCAGCCGACGGCATGTTCTTTCAGATGTGCCGGGTGCGGCGCGCTGTCGGTACCCAGGAAGAACCGCTCGTTGCCACCAGTGGCCGCTTCGACCAGCGCCAGCCTGTGGGTTTCGCGTTTGAGCACCGGAAGGCAGTAGTAGTGCGGCCGCAATCCGCCCAGGAACAGGGCGTTGCGGTTGTAAAGCAGGTGGTGCGCCGTGATGGTCGCAGCGGTAAACCGGCCCGCCGCGCGCACGTAGTCAGCCGCGTCGCGTGTGGTGATGTGCTCCAGCACGATCTTCAGCTCCGGGAAGTCCCGGCGCAGAGGCACCAGCTGGGTCTCTATGAATACCGCCTCGCGGTCGAACAGGTCGATCTCGGGCGACGTCACCTCGCCATGTACCAGCAGCAGCAGGCCGCAGCGCTGCATGGCTTCCAGCACCGGGTAGATGTTGCGCAGATCGGTAACCCCCGCGTCGCTGTTGGTGGTGGCACCGGCCGGATACAGCTTGGCAGCGACGACCTGGGTCCTGCCACTTTCTGCCTGCGTATCTTTCGCGCGCACGATCTCCTGCGGATCGAGTCGGTCGGTCAGGTAGAGGGTCATCAACGGCTCAAAGGCCTGCCCCGGGGCCAGCGCGGCGCGGATACGCTGCGCGTAGTCCAGCGCCTGGGCTACGGTAGTCACCGGCGGCTTCAGGTTAGGCATGATCACTGCACGGCCAAACTGCGCCGCTGTGTGTGGCACCACCGTCTGGAGTGCAGCGCCGTCGCGCACGTGCAGATGCCAGTCGTCGGGGCGGGTGATGGTGAGTGTCTGCATGGGTGCGAGGGTGGGTTCAACTGCCGGTCGGGCTCAACTGCGGCTAGGTACGGGTGCCGCCTGTGTCTGCAGAAAGTCCCACAGCGCCTGGGCGTTGCCGGTGTTGCCCGGTGGCCGCGCCCGTGCACCGCCCGACAGCAGTTTCTGCCCGCGCGAAGGGTTTCGTCCCGGGTCGTGGCTGGGTGGCGTCTCGCGGTAGGCGCGCACGTCCATCGTAATCTGCAAGGTCGGCATGTCCGGTGGCAAAGCACTTACTAGCCGTTTGACGCGCAGCTCATTCTTGACCGCGCTGTACGGCAGAAATGCGATGCCGTGCCCTTCAAGCGCCATCGCCTTCAAGCCTTCGGCCATGTCGGTTTCGTAGACCCGGTCGAAGTGGATCGCGGTGGCAGACTGTTTGAGAATCAGGTCGACCATTTGCCCAAGATAGGCACCTGGCGCATAACCGAGGTAAGGCAGCAGATGACCAGCGCGTCCTGGCAGGCTGAACAGCGGCGCGCCGTCGGCGTCGGGTTTGACGTAAGGCGCTATCGTCTCTTCACCCAGGCTCACCATTTCGTACCGTTGCGGATCGAGCTGGAACGGCTGGGAACCGTGGTGGTAGGCAATCAGCAGATCACAACTGCCTTCGACCAGGCGCAACACCGCGTCATGTACGTTCAAGGCAATCAGGCGGCTCTTGATGGGGCCGAACTTTTCGCGCAGGCCGGACACCCACGCCGGGAAAAAAGTGAATGCCAGCGTGTGTGGCACGGCGAATTCAATCACGTCCTGCGCGGCCGACGTATGCCCGCGCAGCATGGCACGGGTACTCTGCAGGGCCTGCAACATTTCCATCGACTGGTCATACAGGGTTTCGCCAGCCGGCGTGAGCCGGGTCGGGTAGGAGCTGCGGTCCACCAAATCGGTGCCGGCCCAGGCCTCAAGCGACTGGATACGCCGCGAGAATGCAGGCTGCGTGACGTGGCGCAACTGTGCCGAGCGGCTGAAACTTCGGGTTTCAGCAAGACTGACGAAGTCTTCCAGCCATTTGGTTTCCATACTTCAATTATGCTGCGCGGCCCCGGCGATCAGCGCAGGCACCGCCCTGTGCAGCATGTGCGCCTACCAACCGAAGCCGCCGGGGAAGACCCACAGCAACAATGCGGTCATGACGGTGTAACGGGCACACTTGCCGATCGCCATGTAGAACACACAAGGCCAGAACGCCAGCCGCAGCCAGCCCGCGACAGCACACAGCGGGTCGCCGACGCCGGGCAACCAGGACAGCAGGCAGGCCCTCGGACCAAGACGCTGCAGCCAGGAAAGCGCGCGCATATGCGATGCCGAGTGGCCATGGCGGTCCACCGCCTTGTGCGCGCCATACCCCATCGCCCAGCTAACCGCCCCACCCAGTGTGTTGCCAGCCGTAGCAACCAGAACAGCCGGCCAGAACAGGGCCGGGTTGAGTTTGACCAGCCCAAACACCACCGGTTCGGACCCCAGCGGCAACAAGGTTGCAGAGATGAACGACACCACAAAAACGGTGGACAGGCCAAACCGCGGTAACGCCAGCAGGCCAATCAGATGTTCGATCCAGGCTTCCATAAAGTGCGCCAGTATAAGAACCTATCATGTGAACATGACGGTCCAGTCCCAACCCAAAGCCCGACAGGCTCCTTTGTCGCAAATGCATTTCAATTGCTGAAATTTTGGGCAGCTAGAATCAGGCCCGGCCTTGTCCGCCGCGCCTTCATCCCAATACGCCCCCAACGCCATTCTGTTCGACCCGGCACATGAATATCGGTCACTTCGTGCTTGCCAATCGTTTCATGGTCGCGCCTATGGCAGGCGTGACCGACCGGCCGTTTCGACAGCTTTGCCGTCGCCTGGGCGCGGGTTATGCAGTGAGCGAGATGGTCACCTCGCGGCCCGACCTCTGGAAGTCGCTCAAGACATCGCGCCGCGCCAACCACGACGGTGAGCCGGGTCCGATTTCAGTGCAAATCGCCGGGACCGAACCGGCCATGATGGCCCAGGCGGCGGCCTACAACCTGGAGCGCGGTGCCCAGATCATTGACATCAATATGGGCTGCCCGGCCAAAAAGGTCTGCAACAAGTGGGCCGGCTCCGCACTGATGCAGGACGAGACGCTGGCCCTGGCCATCATCGAAGCTGTCGTAAGCGTCTGTGAACCGCAGCGCGTGCCGGTGACGCTGAAGATGCGTACCGGCTGGTGCCAGTCGCAGAAGAACGCAGCACGTATTGCGCGGGACGCGGAAAGCGCCGGCATACAGATGGTGGCCATCCACGGTCGTACGCGCGAGCAGGGCTATAGCGGCAATGCGGAATACGACACCGTGGCCAGTATCAAGTCGGTGTTGCGCATTCCGGTGGTTGCCAATGGTGACATTACTACACCGGAGCAGGCGCGCGACGTGTTTGCCACCACCGGAGCAGACGCTGTAATGATTGGGCGTGCGGCCCAGGGACGACCCTGGATATTCCGGCACATGGCGCATTTTCTGGCCACTGGCACGCATCTGGCGCAGCCACTTGTGGCAGAGGTCCGCCAGTTGATGCTGGACCATCTGGACGACCATTACCGCCTGTATGGCGAGTTCACCGGCATGCTGACGGCACGCAAACATATCGGTTGGTACGTCAATTCGCTGCCTGGTGGCGAGCGCTTTCGTAACCGCATGAATCTGCTGGTGGATTGCGCGGCGCAACTTGCTGCGGTGGCGCAGTATTTCGATGCGCTGGCCCAGGACATGGAGCGGCTGCCCGAATCAACAGCGCGGGCGGTTGGAGATGCCGGTGTAGACGCAGAAAAATTGGAGACGGCGCAATGAGCAAAAAACACATTGAGGAGTGTGTGAGGACCAGCCTGGAGGGCTATTTCAAGGACTTGCGCGGCACCGAGCCGGACCGCATGTACGACATGATGGTCCGTGTCGTAGAGAAGCCGTTGCTCGAAGTGGTGATGCAGCAAGCCGAGAACAACCAGTCGCGCGCCGCGCAGTGGCTGGGGCTGAACCGCAACACCCTGCGCAAAAAACTGATGGAGCACAAGCTTCTCAAATGACCCCAACACAGCCGACCCTGAACGCATTGCTCTCGGTTTCCGACAAGACCGGTATCCTGGAATTTGCCACCGCGTTGCATGCTCGGGGCGTGCGACTGATCTCTACCGGCGGCACTGCCAGAATGCTTGCCGCTGGCGGCTTGCCGGTCACGGAAGTCGCTGAACTCAGCGGTTTCCCCGAGATGCTGGACGGTCGGGTAAAAACCTTGCACCCTGCCGTGCATGGCGGGCTGCTGGCACGCCGCGATATGCCGGAGCACATGGCGGCACTGCAGGCGCATGGCATCGGGTTGATCGATCTGCTGGTGGTCAACCTCTACCCGTTCGAGGCGACCGTGGCCACGCCCGGCTG